>NZ_JAUBOZ010000160.1:0-11228 GCF_036700475.1 Microcoleus sp. T2B6
TATCCTTGCTCTTCGCTGTGCTTATCTCAACGGTCAACTTTCAATTTGATGTATTTGCCAAACTGAGATGCACCCTAATTGTCCCTCACCCCAAAGCTACCCAGCAATTAGGAATAGAGACGGTTCCAAAGTTTTTTGTCTGCTAGGCATCAAGCAAGCATCGTTCAAAACTTCTAAATCCAAGCCGTTATTTCTATCTGCTGCCCTAATTTCCTTTAGCTTAGCATCAAAATCAAAACACGGCCCGCAATCCCAAACTTTGAGTTCCAACCGTCCGTTAAACACCATAATTTCCAGTTGAACAGGAGTTTCTACTGGCAACTTTTTGTGAGCGTGGCGAACTGCATTAGTGAAACCTTCAGCCAACGCCAACTGAAACTTACACCAAACCTCATTGGGGAGCGATAAATATTTCAACTGCTCAAACCACAACAAAACTTGAGTTAAAGCATTGACATCTGTGTTGACTTGCAGGCTAATATGTTGAACACAAGTTTCATACAGCTCTTCTTCCTGCTCTGTTTCAGTCTGCCAATCCCAGGTGTTTAATAAATTCATTAACCCATCTAAAACGCTAGCATTTTTTATATTTTGCGATCGATTGCGACCTTCTACTTCGTAACTTTTACTCAGCCACAAACAATTTCGATTGTCGAGAGTCCGGGTGTAACTGATCTCGTCTGCAATCTGCCACATGAGTTTGATCCCCCGGCCACCTTCTGCAAGTTGATCTATGCTGTTCGACATCTATTTTCCTCGTCTGAAAGTATTAGCTGTACCCAATTTTCCTACCCGCCGAGACATTTGGTATTTTTTTGATACTGGCTTGCTCAGTATTATTTCGGGGATCACACAAAAATGCTATCTTTTTTAGAGAAGGCAGCGCATCAGCAATATGTCTTAAGAGTCTAAGCCAATTGGCTTATTTACCGATCGCCTGTACGGAGAACGATCGCCCTCGGCAGCAAAATCCAACTGCATCCATTACAAATACTTATCCGTTGTCGGAGTCGGTCACTTGCCGCAGCCGTCGCCAGCTCCAGAATCCCTGGCATTTAGCGCATCCGGCCGTTCGCCGTTCGCTGCCGGGGAGCCTTGATGTGCGGGCTTTCATCCCCAACGCGTAAGTAATATCCGTGATGGCGATCGAACCTTACACCGTCGAGTCGCGTCCATCCACTAGACTAGGACTTACGCAAACAACCCTGTTTCTGCTCAGAATATTGGGTTGGGCAGCGAGGAATTAACGAGGAAACCGGGTTTTTGGCCCCCCGCACGTAAGTCCAGCAGACAAATCGGTGATGAAAGGCAGTTACAGGACTTACCCAGACTATGACCAAAATCAAACTGAAAATTCTGACTGCAGCGATAATGCTACTCCCATTTTGCGCCGCACTTCCCTTACAAGCTCAAAATCTGTCTCTAGTCAAGCGGCTGCTAGAAACCAGAGGATGTCCCGGATGCGACTTATTTGGCGCTTCCTTGAGCCGTGCAGATTTGTTTGGCGCTTCCTTGAGCCGCGCCACTCTCAACAGGGCCGACTTAGTTGATGCCGACTTGACTGCGGCTGACTTAATGGAAGCTAATTTAAACAACGCCAACATGAGAAACGCCTTTTTGGCTGACGCCGACCTCAGCAAAGCTGACATGAGCAGGGCAGACATCAGGGGAGCCAATTTAGAAAATGCCAACCTCAGCGAGAGTTTTCTGCGAGACGCATCGCTCCAGTTGGCTAATTTAAAATGCAGTAATTTGAGCGCCGCTAAACTAAGTAGAACAGACCTGAGAAATGCCGATTTAAGCGGTGCAAATCTCAGGGGGGCCGACCTCCAAGAAGCCGATTTAAGCGGTGCAAATCTTAGCGGTGCCGACCTACGATCTGCCGACTTGAGGGATGCGAGATTGAACAAAACTAATCTTACAGATGCCAATCTCTGCGGCGCCCGGATGCCGGATCGAAAAACATCTCGGCGCGGCTGCGAAGTTAAGAAAGAACAAGCTATAAGCGCGAACAATTACTGTAATTACTGCTATGCCTTAAATGACTGGTGGCTGAATGTATTAAGGTTGTACTAAGCGGTATCATCGGGATAACTGCTCCGCTTGAGATATCTACTGTTAGAAGGGCGAGCAGGCGGTACAGCTATCAAACTTAACCTGTTACCGCCAATAGCTTTTATCTACTGTGAAGAACCTAAAAATTGGCTCAGTATTTGCAGATATTCTGCGCCCCCGATATGTGCCACATTAGTGTGACCTCCGTCAGGAACTATGTACAACTGTTTGGGCTCAGGTGCTGCATCAAACAGTTTTTTGGTCATTTCCACTGGAACTACATTGTCAGCAGCCCCGTGAATAAACAGCACAGGCATTTGCAGGCGATCGACTTTTGAAAGAGAATCAAACCGCTGTGTCAGCAAAAAATCGATCGGAAACATCCAAAACAGCCCTTTTTGGAAATTCACCATCGCCCGCGTGGAAGTAAAAGAGCCTTCTACAATTACCCCTGCCGCCTCCGGGTGACGCACGGCTAGATCGATCGCGATCGCCCCTCCCAAAGAATGACCGTAGATATAAATTTGATTCGGGTTAATCCCCCGCTGTTTCACCAAATAATCCCAAGCAAGTTGAGCATCCTCATAAACCTGAGATTCACTCGGAAAATCGCCCTGGCTTTTTCCATAACCACGATAATCCATCACAAATACCGACAAACCTAACCCATGAAATCGATAAGCGTGTTCGACATTTGATCCCACATTTGAAGCATTGCCGTGCAGGTACAAAACTACCTTCCCTAGCCCCCCCTTGTTAAGGGGGGGAACCGCAGCGACGGCCCGTTTGTCACTTTGGGGCGTAGCCAGAAACGACTCCCCCTTTCTTGCTCCACCCATAGCTTCGGGGGGGCTGGGGGGATTTTTCGAGGCAGGAATCCACCACCCGTGCACGCTTTCCACCGCGCCTGTTTTAGTTGAAATTGGCAACCAAACATCTTGATATTTCAACTGAAAATCATCTGGCGTAGTTTCGATCGCGCGCGCGGGAAAAAAGATAAACTTACCTTGCGCTACAAAGAGGAATACACAAGCAGCAGAATAAGCAACGGCCAAAACTATCCCAAAAGCTATTAGCGATTTAGACAAAAGGAATACTAGCAGATTGTTCATAGATAGAGCACGCGGGAAATTAGATATCGCTCAAAAGCTAATGGCAAATTATTAATTCAGACAATTAGCCAAGATCGATTACTAACCTCCGCCACCGTATTCCGCCGAGTTTCAAAAATTAATGCAATTCGGGGTGGTGTAAGTGCCAATTCGTAGACTGTTCGTAAGCGTGAGCCACCTGAAACAGCCGAGATTCTTGCAAAACATTACCAATCAGTTGTATACCCACGGGCAGTCCTTTATCATCAAATCCGCAGGGCAAACTCAAAGCTGGCAAACCAGCAAGATTCACGGGAATAGTCATCAAATCTGACAAATACATACTCAGGGGGTCATTGAATTTTTCGCCTGCCTTAAATGCGGTAGTAGGAGCAGTGGGACAGACTAAAACATCAACTTGAGAAAAAGCTTTTTCAAAGTCTTCTTTAATCAAAGTCCGAACTTTTTGAGCTTTTAGATAATAGGCATCGTAATATCCAGCCGACAATACGTAAGTGCCGATCGCAATCCGGCGTTTAACTTCCGCACCGAACCCTTGAGAGCGGGTTTTGGCATACATATCCAAAAGATTATCGGAGTCGGGAGACCGGAAACCGTACTTAACTCCATCATATCGCGCCAAATTTGCCGAAGCTTCCGAGGGGGCAATAATGTAGTAAGTGGGCAAACCGTAGCGGAACCGGGGACAAGAAATGACTTGAATTTCTGCGCCCAATTGTTGAAATTGCTCGATCGCCTTAGTAACAGCGTCTTTAACCCCGGAGTCCAGCCCTACACCAAAAGTTTCTTTAATTACACCAATTCTAATCTGACCCTTTGGTCGCAAACTGGGTCTTAAAGCTTGAGCGTAGTCAGGAATTGGGACATTAAGACTCGTGGAATCTCTCGGATCATAACCGGCGATCGCCCCCAACAAAATCGCCGAATCCTCAACAGTCCGGCCAAAGGGCCCGATTTGATCGAGAGAAGAAGCATAGGCCACCAAACCGTAGCGAGAAACCAACCCATAAGTCGGTTTCAGCCCTACCAACCCGCAAAAAGCAGCAGGTTGGCGGATTGATCCCCCAGTATCCGAACCCAAACTCACGACGCATTCTCCAGCGGCTACCGCTGCGGCAGAACCGCCAGAAGACCCTCCGGGCACGCGCTCCAAGTCCCAAGGATTCGCGGTAACTTGATAAGCAGAAGTTTCCGTCGAGCTCCCCATTGCAAACTCGTCCATATTCGCCTTACCCACAATCACCGCACCGGCTGCTTGGAGTTTCGAGACGACGGTGGCATCGTAGGGAGGCACAAAATTCTCCAAAATCCGAGAGGCGCAGGTTGTGGGAACGCCCTCGGTGCACATATTATCTTTAACGGCGATCGGGATACCGGCCAACAGGCCAATTTGCTCTCCGGCTGCGATTTGGGCATCCACTTTATGGGCCTGCGCCAATGCGCTGTCTGCCGTCACGCACAGAAAGCTTTTCAACTTCGGCTCTAGCTGGGTAATTCGGTCTAATGCTTCTTGAGTAATTTCCACAGCAGAGCGTTCTTTATTGACCAGTTGTCGGTGCAACTCGCGGATGGATGCCATGCTCGTACCTTTATCATTTCTACTTTGAGACAATACAGTTAATATAGCTGGCAATTGTACCTGCTTACAGCCCGAAGGCAAAGTCAGCTATTTTTGTGGCGAAAGTTCGAGCCTCGAAGAGGGCTCCGCTAACGGGCGATCGGTCATTTTATATACAATAGATTAAATTCCCAAAATCCCACGGGACACAAAATAGCGATCGAGTTTTTTACCTAATTTTTTAACAAACCAAGAATGCAACTGTATCAGGACTGATGCAAAAAGTGGTTTAACGCGAGATTTATATGAGTAAGGGGTAAGGTGTGCAATGCGACCCCTACATAATTAGGTTCGGTCTTCAAGAATGTCTATGCAAGATCGCAATCATTAGGAAATCAGTCATTCCAAATTCTGTAATCTAAATTCTAAAATATTAGAACCCAGTTTGTCTTCGATGCAACCCAGGATTTATGGTAGACAAAAATGGCAGGAAAAATAAACTAATCCTAGATTATGACTGCTTTATTTCGGGGAATATTCAGACTCTACTAAACTTTGTGTTAAAAGAAAATCCCATCTCACATAGATGGGATTTATTTTTAATAGCATAGTTGGCAGCATCTAAAGCTGATTTTTTACGAAATTAATCGCGTCCTGAAAATTCCGAAAAAGCTTAACTAAAAATAGAAAATGATGCTAATAAAATATTAGAGTATGGCTGTCGATACCCTAATAATTATGGTCAGATTAGGAAGAGCAGTTTTTTAGTCAACAATCACTGAAAGTTATCAGTCAGCCGAGTGAATTAATGGCTGCGGCGCGATCGAAGAAAATAGCGATCGACCTTTTCCGATCCACGCCCATTGTGCCAAAGGTCAAAAAGCCTGTCAGAAATCTGAGGTTCACAAAAAAGCTCGGAACGCTCACCGCCACGCCGAAGTCTCCTGTTGCGCGCACCTGCAAAAAAACAGCACTCCTTCCTCAAATGCGACTAGCTGCGTGCATCTGGGGTAAAAAAAGCTACTTATTTGCCCGAACGATCCCCAGGAAAATAATTTCATCCGGAATTATCCCCAAAACCAAAGATATATGGTAAGAAGTTCCCGATGCCCCGTTGGAGGAATGCCACCTAAAGCTCACTTAGAATCCCACCTGACGGCAGAGGAACTCAAAATTCGCTACCGGCAGGCACAAAACACCACAGAGTCGCGCCGCTGGCACTTGCTGCTGTTAGTGTCCCGAAATTGGACTATCAAACAAGCAGCCCAAGTCGTAGGCCTCAACTACGACTACGCCAAAGAAATTGTCCAGCGCTATAACCGAGAAGGGCCTAACTCTGTCAGAAACCGCAGCGGAGACCGCCAGCCCCCTCCTGCAAAATCCTTGCTGAATCCTGAACAGCAAGAAGAACTGCGACAAGCCCTGCTAGGCCCTGCCCCCGACGGCGGAGACTGGACAGGCCCCAAAGTCGCTCGCTGGATTGCCGAAAAGATCGGTAGCGATCATGTCTGGCCCCAACGCGGCTGGGATTACCTCAAGCGGTTGGGTGCTGACTGGCGACGGCGGCGCAGAAAGTAGATAGTTCCCAATATTTAGAGGGGGTTGATTGCCTTCGTGCGATCGCTCCCTTTATTTTGGCAGAAGTCATTAGTCAGCACTCATTAGTCAATAGCAGTATTCGTAGGGTGTGTCGCCATTAAAAATCCCTAAATTAAATCGACTATTTTGTGGCGACGCACCTTCTATCATTTATTAACAAGCTTGCTACCACAAAAATGTTGGGCGGAGTGAAACGGAGGGTTGTTGCCGGGGTTCATTAAAATAAAAGGTGCGTCGCTATGAGATGGTCGCTCTTTTTTGAGGATTTAAGGGTGGCGACGCACCCTACGGCTACGGCTAAAATCCCAAATCTCCAATCTCCAATCTAAAATCGTTTGACTGATGTAACAATAGCTGCTTATATAGAATTTGGTTGTGTTGAGGATGTTAAATATGCCAGAACTCAGGCGTTTTTTGTCGATCGCCAACAAGATGGCGGCAGTAGTAGCCGGCATTGGACTGGTTCAGATGTTAACCATCGCAAGTTCATTCTCTCAATCATCTAACCCGCGTTCCCTAGACGAACTCTACAAAATTCGCGATGGGCTGATCGCCGAATTAGAACAACCCTCATCTCCCTCCCCAGAACCAAGCATCCTTTCCGGCTTAGTTCCCTTCGCAGCCAATCCTCAAGAACAACTGCTACAGCAGTTGCAAGCAGTAGAAGCTCAAATATTAGTAGAACAGAGGGCTAACGACAACTTACAGCAAGCAGTCCGTTTAGCCAACAGAGCCGTAGAAACTAAAGGGCAGCCAAATAAGTCGATCGAATCTTCGCAGCAAACTCAATTTTTCTGGCATCAAGCCCTCAACAACTTGCAGGAAGTTCCTCAAAATTCATTTTTAGCTTCCGTCACTGCCTCAAAAACTCAAGAATACCGGGAAAATTTAACAGCAGCAACCTTTCAAGTGCAGCAAGCAAAATCTGATTTGTTGGGTGCGCTTGCCAGGGAAAGCGGTTTATCGGCTCAAGCTTCGATCGGCATTTGCAACCTTTCTAGAGAGTGCGTAAACCTCCGGGGCGACGTGCCTCCTGCCAGTCCGGCCAGCTTAATTAAATTGCCGATTGCTGTCGCCCTGATGCAAAAAGTCGAAAAAGAAAAAATTAGTCTGAACCAGGAAGTATTAGTCACTCGCGGTAATTTCACCGAAGACGCATCGGCAAAGATTAGGTCTAATCGCAATTACCCGCTACAGCTACTGTTAGAAGAAATGATCTATCGCAGCAGCAATATCGCCACTAATCAACTAATCGATTATTTAGGTTCGGATTACATCAATCAATATTTAGATAATAGCGGCTACGAAGTCACCCGCGTCAACTTCAAATTAATGGGGGAAAGAATTATGCCCTCCAACCCCGGTTCTGGTCGCAACCGCCTGACTGCTAACGAACTCACCGAAATGATGGTGCAAATTTACAACGGCGAAACACCCGGTGCTAAACTGTTAATAGAAACTCTCAACCGCCAGTACGATCACGCTCTGGGATTTGCCGCGTTAAAAGGAACTAAAGCTCAGTGGTTGGGCGAAAAAACCGGCCAAAATTCGCGCGTACTCGGCACAACTTTAGCGATGAGCATTGACGACGAGGCCTATGTGATTACTGTGATTGACAGCCGCAGCGGCGAGCTACAAATGCGCCAGTCTATTTCTAAAATTGCCGATTACATGGTCCGAAACCCCAGCTTTTAACCGCTGGAATATACAATTTATAGCGGGGGACAACGCACCGCCCAAACAGTTAAAAAATGCCGCATCAACAACTCAGTGTTTCCGTCAAAGGCAAAGGATTTCCTATTCTTTGCTTGCACGGCCATCCAGGTTCCGGCGATTGTATGTCGGTCTTTACAGAACACCTATCAAAGCGGTTCCAAACGATCGCCCCAGACTTGCGCGGATACGGCAACAGCCGCACCTCAACTTTCTTTGAAATGACCGATCATCTGGTCGATTTAGAAGCACTATTAGACAGATTAGGAGTTGATCGGTGTTTGGTGATCGGATGGTCTTTGGGAGGGATTTTAGCCCTGGAATTAGCCATGAAATATCCCCAGCGAGTCACCGGTTTGATTTTACTTGCATCCGCAGCAAAACCGCGAGGAAGTCATCCTCCCATCTCTTGGCAAGATAACCTTTACACCGGTTTAGCCGGAATTATAAATTGGGTGATACCGGGTTGGCAGTGGAATATTGATACTTTTGCTAGGCGATCGCTCTTTCGCTACTTGATACAGCAGCATACAGCCACCCCTTACCGCTACTTAGCACAGGCAGGTACCCCCGCCTACCTCAAGACTTCCAACACGGCCACCAAGGCGTTAAATACCGCTCTGAGGGCTGGATACGATCGACTGCTGCACCTGGGCGACATTCATTGTCCCAGCTTGGTGTTGGCCGGAGAGGGCGATCGGCACATCACCTCAGCATCCAGTTTAGAAACTGCCCGCCACCTCCACGACTGTCAGTGGCAGTGTTATCCAAATACAGCGCACTTGTTCCCTTGGGAAATTCCCGATCGGGTAATCGCAGACATCGATCGTTGGATGGAGAGTCACCCCGAAGCAGTGGGCAATTGCTAGTCTTAAGTTTGGAGTTTGTCAGAAGCAATCACCCAACACTCAACAGTTTTGAAGTTATAAATCACAACTCAAAACCGCACAGCGTTGCGAGGGAAGCGTAGCCCTCTCAAAACTCAAAATTCCCCCTGCTTCTACTGACTGCTCAAAACCGGCCACAGCCCTCCATCACCAAGCTTTCCCAAATCTTCTGCAACCGTCAAAGTAATTGGTTTGCAGCGGTGAATCGAAACACTAACACCTTCTGCCCCTTCATTTTCTATGTCTTCTACATATCCTGCTTTTGCAGCTTCCGCCTCTCCATTGGTTAAGAACGGGCCAAAATAGTAAATGCACCGCGGCGCTGAAGTTTTAACTTCAACCCACCAAGCCAATCCGAAAAAATTGAGCAAGCTAATCAAGAATTCTTTCATGTGCTTTTCTAATGTATTTGACGGTGTTTTCAGGGTGCTGCGAACACGCCTAGGCTTTTGTTATTTACACGAGGCTGACTGCTACCAAGAACCGATCCAAACCTATTTAAATATATCTAAATAGATTGGTGTCGAATTCCTGTTTGAACCTAGGGGGCTGGCCCCTTCTACTTTCGCCTGAACAAGTAACGACAGTCGATCGGCTATCCTTACTTGTTCCGGGTGTGGTGCTGCTCAATTCTGGGCAGCATTCACAATAAACTACTCTGTTGTGCTCTTTTTTTCAAGCACCTTTACGATCCGTGTACGTGAAACTTTTTGGGCCCGCGCTGACGGTAAATTTCGTATAAAGCCATCCCCGTTGCTACCGAGACATTCAGGCTAGGAGTATGGCCCCTTAAAGGAATTGAAACTAATCCGTCACATCCGCGCTGTATCAAAAGGCTCAAACCGTCAGCTTCACCACCCACCACTAAAACAGTGGGCCCGGAGAACTTGACTGTCTCTATAGATTGACCGACGCCTGCTGCAGTCCCATAAATCCAGAATCCAGCCTCTTTGAGTTCTTCCAGCGCCCGGTTAAGATTGACAACCCTCGCCACGGGCAGGCTTTCCAATGCCCCTGCTGCCACTTTTCTCACTGCTGAGGTAATCCCAACAGCCCGCCGCTGCGGAATCACCATGCCCTGAGATCCCAATGCTTCTGCGGTGCGAATAATCGCCCCTAGATTGTGCGGATCGTTGAGTCCTTCTGCTACCACAATTACTGGATCTTCGCAAGCTGACTTAGCCTTTGCGATCAGTTCGCTCAAATCCAGGTATTCGTAGGCTGATACTTGGGCGGCTACGCCTTGGTGGTTTGCTTTGCGCGTGATGTAGTCGAGGCGCAAATCGTCAACTTCGTCAATGATGCTGCCGTTGGCTTTGGCTTCGGTTAGCAAGCTGTGAAAGCGGGGATCGTAGCGCAGGTGGGGGACAACCCAGATCCGGTTGAGGACTTGGTTTGTTTCTAAAGCTGCTTGCACCGCATGGCGGCCGTAAATCATGTCGTCTGTGTCTGCGTCTGGTTGCACGACTGTATTTGAGGCAGTGTCAACAGGGCGAGTGTCTCTGTCTTTGTCTCTGTCTCTGAAATGGTTGCCCCGGAATTCCTGCGGGCTATTGTCTTTGTCTCTGTCTTTGTAATAATTGCCCCTCGATTCCTGCGGACTGCTGTCTCTGTTTCTGTCTCGGAAATTGTTGCGGACCGGCTGGGGGCTGCTGTCTTTGTCTCTGTCTCGGAAATTGTTGCGGGCCGGCTGGGGGCTGCTGTCTCTGTCTCTGTCTCGGAAATTGTTGCGGGCCGGCTGCGGGCTACTATCTCTGTCTCTGTCTTGGTAATAATTGCCGCGGGATTCCTGCGGGCTGCTGTCTCTGTCTTTGAAATGATTATTTTTGCGAATTTCCGGTTGGCTGTCGGAATCGACTCTCCGTTTGAAAATTGCTCTCACAGGCATTTCTCGCGATTGCGGGGCGAAGGTCGATCGCTTTTGAGGGGCGTCTACTCCGCGAGTATCGGGACGGGGCTTGCGTTCAAAGCGGGGAGAGGATGGTTGTGAGTCCTGACGGCGGCCTTCGCTTTTGAATGGCTTGCTGTCGGAATTCGATCGCGAAAAGTTGGGTTTGGTAAATTTTCTCATTGGTTTCTTGTGGTCAAAAGGTTTTGGCTGAAGGCTAGTCGATTGTAGATTGTAGATGTGAGATTCTTGATTGAGGGAGCAATCTTTGGGCTTTGAGATTTGAGATAGTCTAGCGAGGGAGCAAGGATTTTGCTGTGTTCAAATAGCTAGTTAATAACTGTTGACATACTCACCGCCCTAAAAGTGCGGTGATTCTTGACACTTCACTGACTGACGCAACCGAAGTCGTCTTA
>NZ_JAUBOZ010000161.1:0-11139 GCF_036700475.1 Microcoleus sp. T2B6
TAATAATTTATAACTCTGCAATTATACATTATTGGGCCAATTTTAGCAATCTTTTCCTATCATTCAACACTTCTGGCTGTGGCGGGAACACATAGCACCGTTAATTGCTTTGGAATTTGCGAGCGGGAACGGTGATGAAGAGCGCGATCGTACTCCTTTATCTCGCACCGATGAAGGGGTAGTCACTAAACCTGGAAAGTTTTGGGTGTACGAACAGGTGATGCGAATTCCCTATTACGGCATCTATGAAATTAACAGCGGTCGATTAGAAGTTTATCGGTTGATGGAGGGGTATTATCAACTGTTAGAACTCAATCAGCGCGGTCATTTTCCCATTGCATCTTTAGGCGTAGAATTGGGGCTTTGGCAAGGCAGTTATCAAAATCAAACAATGCTTTGGCTGCGTTGGTGGGACGAGGAAGGTAATTTGCTGTTGATTGGCGATGAAAGAGCAGAATTAGAGAGATTGCGAGGGGAACAACAGCGGGAAAGAGCCGAGAGTGCAGAACAGGCACGACAAGCTGAATTTCAGGCAAGAAGGGATGCAATTCCCCGGTTGTTGGGAATGGGTTTGAGTGTCGAACAGGTGGCGGAGGCGTTAAGTTTATCCGTGGAGGAAGTTAGGGATAATGCTGGAGAGTGAGATAGTGAGAGAGAATTGGGGAAAAGGGCGATCGGTCTTAATAGACTTCATCATGAGAACCCCTTTTGAGCAATAAAATAGCTTCCTCCTCATCTTCTGGATCGGTCACAAACTCAAATAAAATCCGATAATCATAATCTATTGAACACTACCAGATACCCGATAAATCTCCTGTCAGTTTGTGAGTTCGCAAGCTGGGGTTAAAGCAGTCTTCAGACAAAAGTTCAAGCGTAGCTTCAATTAAAAGGCGAAGCTGAGGATTTTTACGAACCAACTTTTTGAAACTACGAATAGATTTGGGAGTCCAACCAATTTTCATCAATCATCTAACTCCGCCATAAAATCGGCTACCGAACCAAATTTAACATTGCCCTCAGCATACTCTTGACGAACTTCTGCAACTTCCTTGAGTAATTCATTTCGTCGCTGTTGTCGCAGACGATTCTGAAGAATCTCTAGAAGCAGGGCTTGATCTTCTAATGATAAAACTTCTACAGCTTCAAGAGCTTGCTGGAATTGAGATGTCTGTGTTGTTTTAGTCATATATTATTTTTAACTGTTTAGAAGTACGAAATTTTTTATGGTTTTCGCAAGATTTATCCTATGCTATAGCCCAATACGGTTCTGTTAAGGAAAATTGTAGCGAAAATGTTGAGTTTCGTTCCTCAAGCCAACCTACGCACTACTAAACCGGGCAAGTTTTGGGTGTACGAACAGGTGATGCGAATTCTCTATTACGGCATCTACCAAGTTAATAATGGCAGATTAGAAGTTTATCGGTTGATTGACGGGTATTATCAACTGTTAGAACTGAATCAGCGTGGTCATTTTCCCATTGCACCTTTAGGTAGGCGTAGAATTGGGACTTTGGCAAAGCAGTTATCAAAATCAAACCATGCTTTGGCTGCGCTGGTGGGACGAGGAAGGTAATTTGCTGTTGATTGGTGATGAAAGAGCAGAATTAGAGAGATTGCGAGGGGGAACAACAACGGGAAAGAGCCGAGAGTGCAGAGCAGGCACGACAAGCTGAGCTTCAGGCAAGAAGGGATGCAATTCCTCGGTTGTTGGGAATGGGTTTGAGTGCCGAACAAGTGGCGAAGGCGTTAAGTTTATCTGTGGAGGAAGTTACCCAGAATTATCACGGCTGAGATAGTTTTATCGGGATAAAGTTAACTTCAAATTCTCGAAGATTCTCAAATTTCAACTGTCTGCTTCTCAGCTTTTGGAAGAAGTAATAGCGAGTGCCACATCCTCGCGAGTTGCTCCCAGCGCTAGCATTGTCCTTACCATCAAATCAAGAGAAACAGACGGATCGCCAGCTTCTATTTTAGCTACCCGTGACTGACTAGATTTAATTTTCTTAGCCAAATTTTCTTGAGAAAGATTTTGACTAATGCGAAGCTGCTTCAAGCGTTTAATTAGAGACAGCTTCATCTCAATAAAAGCAATTTCTTCGGCTGAAAGTTCTAGAAAGTCTGCGGCATCTCCCACCCGCCAACCTGCTGCTTCTAAACGTTGACGTTTAATGGCATCCATTGTAAATATTACCTCTTTTAATTATATGAATTGCAAAGACCAAGGATTGTGAATGGTGAATTGTCTCTCAATTTGTAAGGTGGGCAATGCCCACCCTAAAGGAAGTCCTGAAATAACTAGGTTTCTCCTGAGCTTCGATCGTACGATCTCAGTCGTCTTTGACAGTTTTCAATCATGCGCTTAGGCGTTTTCTGGGTGTTTTTTTGAAACACATCTGCAATGACAATAGCATCTGAGTCAATCCGGTAAATAATTCGCCACTGTTTATCGGCTTCACTATCATTGATCCGCAATTCGTGGCAGTGAGGGCTGATGCTTGGCATAGGTCGAGAGACAGGCATGGCTAAAATTTCTCCATTTTGTAACATCCTTAATAAAATCCCTACCTCGATTCGCGCTGAGGCCGAAAAAGGAGGAGTTTTTACTTCGCCTCTAAGCCAAACAACATCCTTGTTCTCGCCTTGGGATTCCATAAATTAGGTACAGTCCAGTCATAGAGTTTACAATAATATGTCGTATCTGACATAATTATAGCCCAATATGACTAAAAGTGGTACGAGAGACTAAAGAGTGCCGAATTTCCTCTCAATTGCTAAGGTACGCATTGCCAGCCAGCCCGCGTCTTGGTGCGATCCTCTTCGAGGGCTGCGCTAACGACTGATTTGCGTCATTCTAGGCGGTGGCGATCGGCAATAAACCTGGTTTATTACCGATCGCCTTTTAAAAGAATCAGATTTAACGATCGCCCCCTACGCAATTTCAAGCGTTTGAGGGATTTCTTCACAACCTTAACAGGGCTGGCAATGCCCACCTACAAATTAATACTTCCTCTCCTGCGGCTCAAACATCGTAATCGCCACCGGCATATAAGCCAAATCAATCCCCGCAGGCGAATAATAGGCCATTGTATGCTTCAAAAAATTCCCATCATCGCGCTCAGTAAAATCTTCCCGCGAATGAGCTCCCCGACTTTCCTGCCGATTCAAAGCAGAAGTTAAAATCATTTTACCGACAATAATCAAACTCCGCAACTCCAAAGCTTCCACAATTTCCGTATTCCACAACTTGCCTTTATCGTCTAAGTAAACATCCTCATATTGTCGCTCTAAATCCTCCAATTTCTTTAAACCTTCCTGCATCAATTCGGCGCTACGAAATACACCACAATACTCAGTCATAGTATCTTGATACTGCTGCCGGATTTGATTGATGCGGTATTTTCCGGGACGCTCTACAAGTGCCTGAATTTGCTCTTTTGCTTCCATAATATAACGCTGTTCGTCTACTGTCGGCAACTTGCGATTTTGTACAAATTGTGCTATAGTTGCGCCAGTAACTTTGCCATAAACGACGCATTCCAAAAGCGAATTGCTGCCCAAACGGTTTGCGCCGTGAACGGACACGCAAGCTGCTTCGCCGGCGGCAAAGAAACCGTCTACCAAACTGTCAGGACTGCTGCGAACTTGCCCCCTAACATTAGTAGGAATTCCCCCCATTGAATAGTGAACGGTAGGGCGCACGGGCATCGGCTGATTTACGGCATCAATTCCTAACAAACGGTGGGCTTCTTCCCAAGCAAAAGGAATTTTGCTCATGATTTTTTCGCGTCCCATGTGCCGCAAATCCAGATAGATAAAGGGGCCGCCGGCACTACCATCAACATTAATTCCTCGGCCGGCACGAATTTCTATGGAAATTGACCGCGAGGTGATATCTCTGGGCGCTAATTCCATCCGCGACGGCGCATAATTAGCCATAAATCGATCGCCCTCTGAATTAATCAAATAAGCGCCTTCGCCCCGCACAGCCTCGGAAATCAACACTCCCACGGGATACAAACCAGTCGGGTGAAACTGCACAAACTCCATATCTTCCAGCGGCAATCCAGCTAAAGCCGTCATCGCCAAACCGTCTCCCGTCGAGGCGTAATCGTTCGACGTGGTATTGTAAACTCGGCCGTAACCCCCCGTGGCAAACATCACCGCCTTAGCACGGACAACCTCAATTTGACCATCTAGAAGGCGGTACATAACTACGCCCTTGGCTTGGCCTTCTTCCAAAATCAGGCGCGTAACATACCACTCCTGATAGATGTGAACTCCGCAGCGGCGCAGATTGTTGACTAATTCGTGGAGGATGGCGTGACCGGTTTTGTCGGCGGCGTAACAGGTGCGGCGGTGGGAATGTCCGCCGAAAGCGCGCTGGGCAATTCTGCCGTCTGGGAGGCGGGAGAAGAGGACTCCCATGTGTTCTAAATCTATGACTACACCGGGTGCTTCGCGGGTGAGGATTTCTACCGCGTCTTGGTCGGCTAAATAGTCTGAACCTTTTACTGTGTCGAAGGCATGGGCTTTCCAACTGTCTTCGGGATCGACATTTTGGAGGCTGGAAGCCATGCCCCCTTGGGCTGCGACGGAGTGCGATCGAATCGGGTGAGTTTTGGCGACGACAGCTACCTTTAAACTGGGGTCAGTCCGAGCAATTTCTACTGCGGCGCGGCAACCTGCTAAACCGCCGCCTACAATGATTACGTCGTGTTCTAGCATCTTTTTGAATTATTTTGAGTGTTCTGCTCAACTTATCGTGACGCAAAAAAAAACTTCCTACCAAAAGAGCAGGAAGTTTTTTAACTTTTGATTTGAATGGGAAATCAAAAGTTAAAATTTCACATTGGACTAGCCGGCGCTTTCGATAGGCTGCTGAGTGGACTGATTTCCCGTTGCAGAAGGTTGAGTTTCCGTACCGGGTTCTACAGCAAGCACTTCAATGTTATTTAGCAGAGTTGTAACGAAAGCAAACAGCAAGAAGGGCAGAGACAGCACTAAAATCAAGCCGACGGTAGCCAAGGCGAAGATTTGGCGGGCGCTACTCCACAAGGCGAGTGCCGACGCTAGACTTAGGAAGATGACTATCAGCCAAACAATGATTTGACCGTAAATGTCGCCAAAGGTGAGCGTACATTTAAGGCGATAGTTTTGGATGTTATTCATTTGATGCCTCGCGAGATTGCTATTACGACTTGTCCAAAAATACTTTGACAGTGTGTCAATGGCCACTGTAAATTTCTAAGTTTAGCTGCCGCAACCTGGTTTTAGGGCTGTTTTAAACATTTTTATAGAAGTTTGCAACAACACTTTATGAATTTTTGTTTCTGACTGGGAAATTTGGCCGAAACAAGACTTACGCACTCCGACAAAGAAACCGGGTTTTTTACTGTTTTGGCGGGCTGTAACGCGTCTTTTCGCAAAAAACCCGGTTTCTGGCAACCCCTGCGTCCAGGACTAAGCTGTTCTGAATCTAAATCGTATTTTTTGTGCGGGCTTTCTGGCCCAACCCCTACTCCCCACAAGAACTTTATCAAATTTTAGTTCACAGTTTAAATGTCCAACAGCTTACGAAACAAAGGCACAAGGGGAAAGTCTACTTTTTGAGGGAGCCCCGACTTGGTAAAGAAATGTTAAGCTGCGGGGGAATGGAATCAACCTTTATAGCGTCGCACCTGTCTTTTCGCCCATGTCTTCAGAGAGCAAATTGCTGATTTCGCGCTGTTTCCTGGCTGGTTTGGGAACGCAGATGTTTATGTACCGCGAAGACCGGATTCCCCAAGAGAGTCCGGTTCTGGTGGTGAGCAATCACCGCAGTTTCTTAGATCCTGTGCTGCTGACGGCGGCTTTGGGTCGATCGATCCGCTTTGCTTGTCATCATTACATGGGTCAAGTTCCGGTGATGAGGGAAGTGGTCACGACTTTCGGCGCTTTCCCCTTGGAAGCACCGGAACACCGACAGCAGCATTTTTTCTCTCAAGCGACAGCGCTACTGCAAGGCGGCGAGATGGTGGGGGTGTTTCCAGAGGGTGCAGAACCGATGGTGAAGCTGACGGGGCCGAATACTGTGGGGAAGTTTCAGCGGGGATTTGCTCATTTGGCTTTGCGAGCACCGGTGCGGGATTTGGCAGTTTTGCCGGTGGCGATTAGTTCTTTTGAGGAACACTCAGTACGATCGGGTGTACCGCTCAAGTTGTTGAGTTTGTTTGATCCTTCGGAACCGCTGTTCGATCGATCTGGGTGGCATCCTGTGATAATTTATCAGCGAGTTAATGTTTTAATCGGCCGGCCTTACTGGATTACTGTCGAGAGACAGCAGCAATATCAAGGCAAAAAAGCCAAAGCTGTTGTTGCTGAACTCACGAACCACTGTCAGGGAGAAATTGCAGAATTACTCCAACGAGGTTGTTTGTAAGTTTGTTGACTGTTGGCTGTTGGCTGTTGGCTGTTGGCTGTTGACTGTGGGCTGGTGTCAGATTTCCAATCTAAAATCTAAAATCTAAAATCTAAAATCGATTGACTTGAATCATGGCAAATGCTAACAACAAGATTCGTTTCCTAACCCCCAAACCGCCGAAACCCGATCGCCCTTTATTTGTATTTCTGCCCGGTATGGACGGGGGCGGTTTGCTGCTGCGCTCCCAAATTCCTAAATTAGCCAATCATTTCGACATCCGTTGCTTAACTTTACCTGCGGACGATACGCCTAGTTGGGATGTACTGGTTGGGGAAACAATTGCCTTAATTGAAGCCGAAAAGCAAGCCGGAAAGCCGAAGCGGCCGGTTTATCTGTGCGGCGAGTCATTTGGGGGCTGTTTAGCGATGAAAGTTGTGTTAGAAGCTCCTCAAGTGTGCGATCGATTAATTTTAGTCAATCCAGCTTCTTCGTTTCGACAGCAGCCTTGGGTGCAGTGGGGATCGTATCTGACTCAGTGGCTGCCGGCCAACCTGTATCCGCTGTCGGTAATCGGTTTATTGCCGATATTAGCATCATTAGGAAAGATTGGGCGCGACGATCGGCGCGCTTTGCTAGAAGCGATGCAAGCAGTACCGCAAAATACGTCGGTGTGGAGATTGGCGTTAGTGCGATCGTTTAATGTTGACGAAAATCAGTTGCGCGGCATCAAACAGCCGACGCTAGTAATTGCTAGCGGTGCCGATCGGCTGCTGCCTTCTCTAGTAGAAGCGAAGCTTTTAGTCAAGGTAATTCCCAAAGCTGAAATGGTGCTGCTGGCTAACAGCGGTCATGCTTGTTTGTTAGAAACAGATGTTAACCTTTATGGGATTATGCAAGCTCGCAATTTTTTGACAAAATCCGAAGAAAATCGGTCATTAGTCAGCAGTCAATAGTCAATAGTCATTGGGCATGGGGCATCTCCGAAAAACAATCTTATCGGCATCAGCAATTAGCAATTAAGTAGATGAGTGGGAAAATACAGGGAAAATACATAAGTATGTCATAGCTGCATGAAACGAAGTGAAACGAAGCAATCGCAATGGTTCTGGCAGATTTAGATTCCGTTACATAACGAGGTTTCTTTGCGCCTACCTACTTAATACCTCTTGGATGTCGATGGTCAGGAACTGCAATAATAGCTTCAATTAAGTTCATTAGCGATACACCGAGTTAGGATAGTATTTGCGATCGGGTCTGACCCCATCGCAAATACTATGATACATTTAAGTAGATGAGTGGAAATATACATAAGTATGTCATTGTTCGTTAAACGTCGCAATTCGCTTACGGTTCTAGCAGCTTTACATTCGGTTACACAGCAAGGTTTATTTGCGCCTAGCTACTTATCCTCTGACAATAAATCCACCCTGCTTTACTACTCGTGAAACATACTTAGTCTGGTCAGATTCTGACTTTTTCAAGCCTAGGCCTTTAGATGTGCGCTTCCTGACGTAATTCTTTATTCCTGCGTCGCACGTACACGAACAGATCGACTAAACTCAGGCCTATTTCTTGCCATATTTACTACCTTTACCGGATATATACCAATTCTTTTGGATATACATTGTTCTTTAGGGCTAGCCTGTAAATCTTCTATTTTTACGTCTATTCCGCCCACCCTGTCGGTGATATAAAGCAATTTTAGGTTACCCACTAAGTTATCAGTTGTCTGGAAGCAAAGCGTTATATTCCTCATATCTTTTGGCATTAAGTTCAATGTCTCTTGAGGGCCGAGAGTCTTCTCTCCTAATAAAATCGTTTCCGCTAAGGCTGTACCAACGAAACCCAAAGAGATACCAGCCGCAGCGATTAAAACTGCTGGTAATTTTTTGACAAAACTCATACGACAATACCTCGTTTGTTGAAATTTACGTTGATTGGTGGTTTTTTCTTCCCACATCTTTTAGACGTTTCCCGATCCCAATTTAGTAATTTTTCCAGTTACGAGGAAATTTTCTCCCCCAAAAATCCCCCCTCAACCCCTAGAACCCTTCCCCTTCTTACCCTTCAACCGCAGCAAACTCTTCTCAACCTCCCCACGCGCTGGATACAACAACTGCTGACTCAAAGCACTTTCATAAGCCTGTATCGCCCCCAACGGATCTTTCAACCCCACCAAGGCTCTCCCTAACCAGTAGTCAGCCATAGCCCCGTTAAACCCTCTCAATTCCTGACATCCCTCACCGGCAACTTTCCACCAGCGCTGACTAGCCCCAACATCCCCCAGCACCTGGTAACTCTCCGCCAGCCACAACGCCGTCGGCACGAATTGCAGAGAAATTCCCGCTGGTAACAACTTCCATCCTTTCTCCAACGCCTCCACCGCTTCTTGATGTTTAAGCGCCAAAGCCAACACCCGCCCATGACGAAACCAAGCATCAACTAACTGCGGCTGAAGTTTTGTGCCCTGCTCAGAAACACTACATCCTCGTTCAATCTCTTTGAAGTGTTCCACCAACACCCGCCCCGCAGTCGCCCAAACACTCCAACGTTCAGGAAATCGTTTCAGCATCTGTTCTACCACAAAACGCAATTCTTCCCAGCGTTTGGCAGCCGGTAAAATTTCACACAAGACCTGATAAATTGCACAATTATCGGGATACAGTTGATAAGCATTCGCCATCATCTGTGCTGCTTTTTGATAGTCTCTCGTGTCGTATAAGCACCGGCCATAGTAATACCAACCATAAGGATGATTGGGGTGTTCGGTGGTAAACTCTGCTAACACCTCGACACCTTGCCGCCAATCGCCTCGGAAAATGTGATAATAGCCCAGAGAATTGTGAGCCTCAGCCCCATGAGGAGTTTGTAGCAGTAAAGAGGTAATCATCTTTTTCGTCAGTTTCCCCTCTTCACCAGAAACTAATCTCATCTGAAGACGTTGCTCAATTTGTCGTTGCAGTACCCTAAAATCATTCGGAAATAGAGCTATAAGCTTGCTCAACTGCTCTGTTGCGGCGCTCATATCCCCCACCGCCAGATTCGCATCTTGGCTGTAAATCAACGCCACAACATCATCTGGGTTGATTGCCAAAATTTGCTCCACAGCACTGAGCACGCCAAGATGATTTTCTATCTGCTGATGCACCTGTGCCAAAGCCAGCCGGTGAACGACTTTTTCAGGTTCTAAATGAGTTGCTAAATTAAAGGCAATAATTGCTTTGTCACTCTCACCCCGACAAACTGCAATCAATCCCTTGATATGATGCTGAGTCGCTTCGTTTTCGTAACACGACAAGGCTTTTTCATAGACTTCTATTGCCTCTTTTTCTCGTTTCATTAGCTGCAATAGCTTCCCTAGTTGCAGCCGCACACCCATTAATTGCGCTTGTCGCTCAATCACTTGATGATATTCGGCAACCGCTTGTTGCCAGTCTCCCATCTGGTAAAGCAAATTAGCTAGTTCTAACCTTTTTTTCCATCCTTGGGGATATTTCTGAACATACTTACTTAAAGTGTTCAATTTCTGCTCTTGTCTAATTGGCTTTTCTTCTAAGAAAAAGTGAACATTCATCTCTAGCCCAGAAGATTGGCAGAACTGCACCAATGATGTGGCAAAGTGTCCAGACATAATTTAGACTGGCTATAGATAAGGGGAAATAGAATAATTTACCTTGATCAGATTATGTCTTAGTTACTCAAACTGAACAAGCCCAAAAAGATTAATTATTATTAAGAAAAATTAATGTAATCGCGTCAATCAATGGCTCTCTCGTAAACAAAAAGCGATATCTAAGACGGGCGTTGCCTACGCACTCCGAAAAAAAGCGATCGCGCCCTTCGTCGAGTGGGCAAGATCGCTTTTTCTTCAAGTTTTTGAACACGGAAATGGAGCAGCACTAAGTTGGTAATGTCCCCAAAGTAAAAGAGATTTTACTCTCACGTATTATCATTTATTCCGTCTCATTTTATTTAGCTCGTCCATTATATTGTCCATATCCGTAAAATCATTTTCGTCCCTGAAAGTCTCTATTGAATCCCCTAACCAAAGTTGCAAAAAAGAAAAACACAGTTTAACTGGGAATTCTTTTACAGCGTTGCAGTGAGCAAATAATCTTTTCTGCCTGTCTACTGGATTCTTCCAGATTTCGTCAAATCTTGAGAACGTATAAGAAGCATACATCATTCTGCTGACTTGATTCCTAATATCACCAGCAATTAAATTAGTATCTGGTGTTAAATTTAACTGCCTAGATGGAATACTTTCCACAGGAAGTTTTACCGTGTCTGACTGAAACTTTTCAGAGGTAATCGAGTTGGTAGCAGCAAAACTGCTTATGGATGTAGATGACCACAGGAGACTTGCCACGAGTGCGATCTGGATTTTGCGGGATGTACTCATTTTTTGTTAAGAAAGATGTAACTAATGCCTGGACTCTAAGCGGTTTTATCTGACCGCTTATTTATTAGTTAGACGTTTTCCCACCCCAATTTGGGAATTTTTCGAGTTACGAGCAAATTTTCTCTCCAAAAATCCCCCCTCAACCCCTATAACCCTTGCTCCTCTTACCGTTGAGCCGCTGCAATATCCTCTCAACTTCCCCAAAGGCGGGATAAACAACGGCTGACTCAACGCACTTTCATCTCCAGACTGGAAGGGTAGTAAGCTGTTCAGCATCTAAAACGCATATTGCATAGTATAATATGATGATATTTATAAAAAGTCAATGCCTACTAAA
>NZ_JAUBOZ010000162.1:0-10991 GCF_036700475.1 Microcoleus sp. T2B6
TTCTGCCTCCTGCCTCCTGCCTCCTGCCTCAAAACTCCAATTTCTAGCGGAGGGCTGCAAAGGTGAGATGCTCCCAAAACTATTGCCCTCTTAGTGGCTGCCCGATGTTTCTGCCGCAGCGCCCATTGAGTCGGGTTTGAGCTTAAACCGGTTCAACGAAGAGGTGAAATTTCCTTGAATTTTTACCGGATTGCCTTCCCCAGACTGCGTTCTGTGCAAGTTATATGCCCAACACCTTAATAGAAGATTGCCCGTTGGTATTTGGGGTTTTGAGGGGATTTCCCGCCCGAAAAATAGGGTTTACAAGTAGCTGGCAGTGGCATCGAGAACAAGTGCTGCCTCGTCTTGTTGAGGTAAAAGTTAACCCCGCGCCGGTAAATGCTTTCGGCAGATTTGCAGCGGCCGGGGTCTAGGTATTTCGATTCATGGCTGTCTTGTTTTTACCTTGACCACAGACTCGATCGGGGATTGGTGAATGCAGGGAACAGACTTTACTGTAAAAAAGTAAAGCATTTAATTTGCGACAATAATTCCCCGCGCGATCGCAAGAGAGGCTTACACAAGGATTTGGGCCGCGAGGAGCAAATTGATCGCCCTTCGAGCATCCTTACTTGCACCCCCGGTCTTGAGGCCGCAGAAATTTCTCCAGAATCTTAATATTCAGAATTATTAGTATTGACAGTGAAACAAAGTTAATCTAATGTGTTGTAATTGATATAAGTAAAGTCCAATAAGCGAGGTACGGTCAATGGCAGAAACAGCTACAGCACCCTTAACAGGAAAAGGTCTGCTTCAAAAAATCAAAGGCAGTGATTTGCCACGCAGAGAACTTGCAAAGCTTTGCGGCTACTTCACTGTCAGCAAAAGTGGAGAAACCCGGATTAATCTGGCTGAGTTTTACGATGCAGTGTTAGCTGCTAAGGGCATTGAGCTAGAGAAGTCTAAAGCAGACGGACGCGGGCGAGAAGCGAGTTATCGAGCTAGCGTTCACAAGAATGGCTCGATCGTGATCGGGGCAAATTATACCCAAGAAATGGGATTAAAGCCGGGAGACGAGTTTGAAATTAAGCTCGGATACAAGCACATTCGCTTGATTCAGATCGATGTGGACAGACCGGATGTGGAAGTGGATGATGAAGAGGAGGATACAGAAGAATAAAGGCGATTCCCTGCGGGATAGCTTCGCCGCGCGTGATGCAGTCAGCCGATAGCAAGGCGACTGGATTTGGGATTCGCTACACGAGTATTTGCGCGCCACCCTTCAATTTAACTGATGAGCTGTCTTGACTATTTCTATTTTCTCTTGTCCCGCAAAGACTACAGTGCCTCTGAACTTCGCAAAAAGGGGCAAGAGAAAGGTTTTGGCAATGAGGAAATATTGGAGGCGATCGCGCAAATTCAAGACCGCGGCTATCAGTCCGACACTCGCTTGGTGGCAAACTCGATCGCCTCTGGTGCAGGCAAATACGGGAAGTCGGCCATCAAGCGCAAGTGCCTGCAAAAAGGAATTACCAACGATTTGTTCGAGCAAGTCTGGGAAGAAGAAATTGCCGAAAATCAGGACTCCGAAGCAGAAAAACTGGCCGAATTAAAAGCCAAAGTCATGCGGAAATACAAGATCGATACTTGGGGTAAAGCCGATCCGAAAACCAAGGGGAAAGTCTTGAATTACCTGCAATACAGGGGCTTTAATGCCTTTGAAATTTGGCGACAGTGGCAAACAGAAGAAGAAGATGAGTAAATAGTAGGGCCACGCAAATAGGTGCGGCCCAGATAGGCAAGCACAACTACACTGCTGCCGACGGGGCTAAAGTGTAAGTTCTGAGTTTTCGTAAATGTATGTCAATCCTCAGCGTTGACTAAATAAGATTCGTACATCTGCCGGTGTCTGGCTAAAAGTTCGAGATATTTCTCGTTGATTTTGGCCAGCATCCATTTCTCTTGAAAAATGGCGGCGGATTCTGCTTTCACCGGATCTGCTTCTAGCGGCAAAATATCTTTTCGAGCGGCGGTTTGCTCAGCAACAGACTTCAGTTTCTGAGGGTTTTGCTGGTATTTTCGACCGCTTTTGTGGTTGGCGTAGCGACGCGATCGAGTATACCCCATCTGCAAGAACTTGCGAGCCATGTCGGCTCCCACAAAATCATCGGCATCGAGATACTCTAAAAACAAGGAGTAAATTTTGCTGCTGGACTCCCTGGCAATTTCAGGAGTCTTAAATCTCCAGAAAGGCAAAATTTCTCCTTTGTAGGGTTCCACCAAAAGCACTCCCTGTTCTCCTTTCCCTACCCGATAAAGTTCCGGGTGCTGTCGAAAGTCGATGTTCTTAAAATCCGCATGGTAGTCGAACTGCTTCATTGGGCGTTTTCTGTTCTATCTGGAACTATAGAAGCCCGGGGTTTACCTTCGTCTGGTTGGGTATAAACCCAGGCCCAAGCAATGAAGACAGCTTGAAAAGGCAGCCTCAACCAATACAGTAATTGGTTGTGGGGAATCCCTTCTATCGGAATGTTGTTGACGGCTTGATTGATATTAGCTGGAAACACGGCAATAAACAAGGCAATTAATCCCCACGCCGCCGCCCTGCTGACAGGAGGAACTAACAGCCCAATTCCGCCCAAAATCTCGAAAAAACCGCTGATATAAACCAAGGCTTCCGGGTAAGGAAGCTGGGGCGGCACAATTCTGATAAAAGGTGCGGGTACTGCAAAGTGCAGCACCCCTACAATACTGATAGCTACTGCAAGAATAACTCGCCAAATTTCTTTTTGACTTTTCATGGGCAATGGGTAATTAATAATTGTTAAATTGCTGCGATAATGCTTGCCAAAATTCGCTATTTGCGATATTGATGACAAGAAAACTGAGCCCCAAAAATTCCAGCTTTCCGGGGTTGTCTACTCTTGCGGGTGGCTGTAACGATTTTATTTCGTAGAAAAACCAGGTTTCTGGGTAACTCCCAGACAAGTTTTCACAGCCCCAAACCGGAGGAAGCGAGAACTGGAATCGGAGGCCTGGGCGTTGAGTGCCCAAAACAACTAGCGCGCATTTTGATAACAAGATTTTAATGTCTAGTTCCCTGCTGCTGTCTCTATCTTCGGGTAGTAAAACATGATTATTGTTCCGGCTGTGGCTTCTTCAGCAGCCAAAGCAGGGGGGATTTTCTCGATCGACAAATGCACCACCGCTTAACATTCAATACGCTTGGGTTAAAACTATTTATTCCGGGCGAGATCCCTCTCGCATCCCCCTTAAGAAGGGGAGTAGGGGTTGACTTTGAGTAAGTTCTTCTCCCCCCCTTTTTAAGGGGGGTTAGGGGGGATCGAGCTTAACTGAACCGTATTGGCTTAACATTCAATAAATCATCCCCGCAATTGATGAGTGTGATTGCTGCTAAATTTGACCTAGCCTTCCAGACGCTTCCCTACCCTACCCTACGGGAACCCCTACGGGGAACGGGAACCCTGGCGGGAAGATAGCTTTGCTAGCCCGTACCTTGATGAGACTTATTAAGGCGAGTAATTTGTCAATAACTTTTAGAATTATTTAATATTTGCGCTTTGAGAATTATTGCCAGAGGCAATTCGGGAACGCTCTGTAATTAAAATTACCCTCTCAAGTTTGAATTTTGTCCACTTCCGACAGATGCTAGAATGAATGAAATTATCGGATTTGCTAAAAAGTCGATCGCCGTAGCAAATCCTAAAGCATCCTGCTGGAATTCAAAATAGTCACCAACGGCAGGAACTTTTTAGCCGCCACATGATTCAAAAAGATTGAGCCTCCAAGCGCTGTGTCATTTTTATCTACACGCAATCAATCACCCACGACCATGAACACCTCACTTAACACCTCTAAATTAAGCCTAAACCGGAGACTGCGACAATCGTTGTTTGCAGGCATCATTTCCACCGCAGCTTTGGCTAGTGGATGGGTTCCCGGTTTATACACACAATCCCCAAACCTCGTTTTCGGAGCAGCAGCCCAAGCTCAAGAAATTAGCAGCGAGGAAATTACTAGCTACGCTCGCGCTGTGTTGGCAATAGAACCCAGACGGGTGGAAGCTTTTAACGAAATTAAAGGAATGGCTGGGGGCTCGGTTCCCAGAGTAGTGTGCAACGAAACTCAGGAAATTAATAAGCTGTCGGGAGGTGTTCGTGGCATCGCGGTGAATTACTGCCAACAAGCTAAAAAAGTTATCGAAGGCCAGGGTTTGACAGTGAGTCGCTTCAACCAGATCACTTTGCTCCAGCAAGCGAATTCGGGAGTCAAACAGCAAATTCAAGCCGAGCTCCTGCGACTGCAACAAGCGGGCAATAAATAAGCTTGAGGGTTTGAGTCTTTCTTTCTCTCCCGTTCTATTAGACTTCTCCATAAAAGCTTGTTCAGGGCAGGCAGGATGCCTAAGCGCTACCTCCCCCCAACAATATATTGGAGATTTAAATTGTTCGAGTTCCTAGACGGTAGGCAAAATTTTTTGCAAAAAAAGCGATCGTCTGCGATAAAGTGCTTGACAAAATAACATAAATTTGGTAATAAGGCCAGAACGGGAGCGGTCAGAGAGATGAATTTTTTTCAACTGGCTGTAAGTCGCAATGAGATATAGCGATCGCCAACACGATTAAAACGTTTTTAATTTTTGAAACATGAGCTGAAGATGGGAACTTCTGTCTTCCTTATTCCTTCGGCTATAAAAAGATATTCCTCAAAAACTAGATGTCAAGTGAATGGCTCTGAGGAATAGAATATAAAAATGCTAACTTTCACCAAACATTTACCTGCAAATCCCGATGCTGTTGTCAGCTTTACTTTACCAATGACAGCCGACGATCGCACTCGCAGCCGCCACCGATTCGAGACAGAAACGGGGGAAAAGCTCCACCTGAGTTTACCCCGAGGTACGGTACTGCGCGATCGAGATTTATTGCAGTCGGAAGACGGTAGCTGTTTGGTACTGGTAAGTGCAAAACCCGAACTCGTGCTGACAGCGCGGGCATCAAGTCCGCTGCTACTGATGCGGGCGGCTTATCATTTAGGAAACCGTCACGTAGCTTTAGAAATTGCCGATAATTATTTAAGACTTTCTCCCGACTCTGTGTTGCAGGGAATGCTCGAAAAAATGGGTTTGGAAGTAACAGAGGAAATTGTGCCGTTTCAGCCAGAAATGGGCGCTTATGGACACAACCATTAGGAATGGGGCATTGGGCATTGGGCATTGGGCATTGGGCATTGTAACCAACAGTCAACAGTCAACAGTCAACAGTCAACAGTCAACAGTCAACAGCCAACAGCCAACAGCCAACAGTCAACAGTCAACAGTGAACAATCAACTTTTATCTTTGTTGCAGTTAGCTTTTGCACCTGTGGGAGCTTATAGTTATTCTGAGGGAATCGAAAGTCTGGTAGAAACCGGTGCGATCGACAGCGAGATTAATTTGAGAAATTGGTTAGAAAATTCGCTGCAATTCGGGGCTGTGCGAGTAGAAGCCGCTGTGGTGGTAAGGGCTTTGAGGGCGGCACAGATAGGGGATTTGACGGCTTTGAATTACTGGAATGCTTGGGCGACTGCTGCGAAGGAAACAGAAGAGTTGCGCTTGCAAAGTTGGCAAATGGGGCGGACTTTGGTCAGGTTGCTGCTGGATTTGCGTGAAGCGAAGCTATCCCGCAGGGAATCGCCCGTTGCTTCTGGGTTAACAACAATTGTAAAAGATTTGGTGGAATTGGGCGGCAATCCGTGCAATTTTGCGATCGGCTTTGGCATTGCCGCCGCCAACTGGCAGATTGAAGAGGAAGCGGCCGTGTTAGGATATTTGTACAGTTGGGCTGCCAATTTGGCGAGTGCGGGCGTGAAACTGATTCCCCTCGGTCAAACCGCCGGTCAACAGTTACTGTTAGATTTGCAGTCTCAAATTAGCTGTACGACGCAAGAAGTTTTAAAATTAGAAGATGATGAGCTTGGCAGTTGCAGTTGGGGATTAGGACTGGCTAGCATGGCGCACGAAACTCAGTACACTCGCTTGTTTAGGAGTTGAAAATCAGACAATCCAAAATCTAATTAGTAAGGTGCGTCAGAACCCCAAAGCCTCGATAATCGTTCCATAACTCCGTCTGACGCACCCTACAACTACAACTCGGTTGTTTCGGAGTTGAAAATCAGCAAATCTAAAATCTAAAATCTAAAATCTAAAATTGCTATGGGTGCTTTTCGTGTAGGAATTGCTGGGCCAGTTGGTTCGGGGAAAACAGCTTTACTGGATGCTTTGTGCAAGGCGCTGCGGCAGCACTACCAGATTGCTGTAGTTACTAATGATATCTATACTCAGGAAGATGCCCAGTTTTTGGTTCGCAGTCAAGCTTTAGAGAGCGATCGAATTTTGGGCGTAGAAACGGGAGGCTGTCCCCACACAGCTATCCGCGAAGATGCTTCCATTAACTTAGTAGCGATAGAAGAGTTAGAACAAAAATTCACTGATTTAGATTTAGTATTTGTCGAAAGCGGCGGCGATAACTTGGCGGCCACTTTTAGCCCGGAGTTAGTAGATTTAACAATTTACGTAATCGATGTCGCTGCGGGCGATAAAATTCCGCGCAAAGGCGGGCCAGGAATTACTAAATCTGATATGTTGGTAATTAATAAAACAGACCTCGCACCTTATGTAGGAGCAGATTTAGGCGTGATGGAACGGGACTCGAAAAAAATGCGGGGGGAGAAACCTTTTGTTTTTACTAACTTGAAGACAAAGGAAGGATTAGAATCGGTAGTTAATTTTGTTAAATTGAATATTGGTGATAATTAGGGATTAAGCGCGCGATCGTCCATTCCCAATGCTAAAATTCCCAAAATTTTACCCAAATTGGTAAGCAAAGTTTCGGTTGTCTCAACAAAAACCGCTTGTCCTTCGAGTTTTAAGAATTTCCACCTATCTCCTGTAGTGACAGCCCCATAAATTGTGGTAATCTCATTACCTTCACGCTCGTTGAAGATTTTAGCTGCTAGCATTTCAGCTATGCACTGTCCCAATCCCGAATTAATGTTTTCCTTTTTAGCCTCTACAATAGCAATGACTGGGGCTTTTACAATCAACAATTCTGGCGATCGACTTATCAGAAAATCACAATTCCCATTCAGCCCTCTTTCAGCATCTACAGTAAAATCAATGCCAGAAAATAAGCTCACGCGATGGTGCAAAAGTTTTCTCACTTCCATTAAAATCGGCGCGATAATCAGTTCCGAACGCGATTTTTCTGTATTGCTACCGAGAGCTACAGGCAGATTTTCTTGCAAAGTTTCTGTCAGTAATCTACTGTACTCTAACTCTGGTGCAGGAGTGAAGATTTCGACTATTTCAGAATAAGCTAAGTCAAAGGTTTTCAAAACTCTGTCTAAATTAAAGTCACTGTAGGCCATTTGACTTTCTCCTTATTACAAATTCTCGTTAAGCGAAGCTATCCCGAAGGGAATCGCCTATTTACTTTAACACTCCCTACCCTACTACCAATTCCCTGACCAAATTAGCCAAACGTTCTGTACTGTCTGTCACCGCTAATTGAGCAGCAGCTTGAGACATTTTTTCCAAATATTCGCAATCTCTTAACAAATACAAAACTTTGCTTTGCAACACATCTGCTGTCAGTTCGCTTTGACGGAATACCACAGCGGCGCCGGCTTTAGCAAATACTTCCGCATTAAATCTTTGGTGGTCGTCAGCCGCGTGAGGAAAAGGAATTAAAATAGAAGGTACGCCCGTCACTGCTAATTCTGTCAGAGCACTGGCGCCCGATCGACTAATTGCTAAATTTGCTCGCTGCAACAAACTCGCCACATTGTCGTAAAATGGCATAGACAAATATTGCTCGTGTTTCAAACTCTCAGCATCCGGGTCATTATTTCCGGTGAGGTGAACCACCCAAGCACCCGCATCAAACCAAGCCGGAGCACACTCGCGCACTAACTTATTGACTGCGACAGCACCTTGAGAGCCGCCCATGACTAAAATAACAGGTACGTTGTCAGGAATTGGCAAATTTAGAGGTTGGCGGGTGAGGAATTGCGATCGCACCGGTGTACCCGCAACCACGGTTTTCGCGCGGGGTAAATGCTGGGCTGCTGCTTCAAATCCGATCGCCACAGCAGTGCACAAAGGACTAAACCAGCGCGTCACCTTCCCCGGAATTGCATTAGATTCGTGGAGAATCACCGGCAAACCCAAAGAACGAGCCGCTAGAATTGCAGGTGCTGCGATGTAACCGCCGGTAGTAAAGACTCCCTGAAAATTTCCCGCTTTGAGCAATTTCCGCACATGAAGGATCGAGCCGACGAGTCCGCCCAAAATTCGCACTGTACCGAGTCCAAATCGCTGCTGAAAGCCTTCAACGGCGATCGTGTGGAGGGGGTAAAGGGATGAAACTAACTCGGTTTCCATGCGGTCTGGGACTCCTAGCCATTCGATCTGACAGTCGTTCAACTGACTAGCGGTGGCGATCGCGGGAAATAAATGTCCACCAGTGCCACTAGCTGCAACCAACAACCGGAGGGGGGCTTTTGTCAAGGTATTTGTTTCTTTTTTTACAAGTACAAGTTCCACAGGTCGATCAATTTTATATTTGAGGTTTTAGATTATTATGCTTATTATTCCGGCAGTTTCAGCCAATTTTGAATCAGCCATCTAAAATTAGATTGTGCCGTGTCCCTGCTTCCGCTGTCAGTTTTCGTTGCAGGCGAACAGTTGCCCAAGCTACGACCCCTGACAAATAACCAAATTATCATCTAATGCGTAATTTTTTGAATTTAGTGCCAAGTGCATCTCAGTATTTTTGCAGCCGTCGGGACGAAAAAGCCGATCCTCTTCGAGGGCTGCGCCAACGGGCGATCGTTTTTGGCTTTAACTGCGGGCAGTCGATCGCTCAAATGTTGTTATGTTTAACAGTGGTAAGTGCTGGGGTGCTGCATCCGAGTGCGGTAAGAGCGATCGGTGCGATCGCCGCGACTCCCCAAACGATCGCCCAAACCCCTGCAAATGCGCCTGCCCCACTCACAAAAGTGCTAACAGAAATTGACGCAGCGGCCAATCGGCGCGATGTCAAAGCAGTCATGGCATTTTACAGTCCGAGTTTCACTCATTCTGATGGCTTAAACACCCAAAGCATGGCAAAAGCCCTCACCCAACTCTGGGAGAGATATCCGAGTTTAAATTATCGCACCGAGATCAAATCTTGGAAAACCGAAGGTAGCGCGATTCTCGCAGAAACCATAACTACAATTGCCGGCACTCAAAAAAAGGATGGCAGAGAATTAACTCTCAAAGCTACCATCCGTTCCCAGCAGCGCTTTGAAGGTGAAAAAATAGTTAGTCAAGAGATTTTAGCAGAACAAACTCAGCTTAGTTCTGGCAATAATCCTCCCACAATTGAAGTAAATTTGCCGGAGCAAGTTAAGGTAGGCGAAGATTACTATTTTGATGCCATTGTACGAGAGCCGATCGGCGATGATATTTTAATAGGGACTGTTTTGGAGGAACCCATTACCGAAAAAACCTTTTTTAATCCCTCAGAAGTCGAGCTAGAGTTGCTAAATGCCGGGGGAATTTTTAAAGTAGGTAAAGCTCCGGCTACGCCCGAAAATCGGTGGGTTTCAGCAGTTTTGATGCGACAAGGCGGAATTGCAACAGTTAGTGTGCGATTGCGGGTTGTCAAGTAATAAAATAGGTGTTATGGGCATGGGGCATGGGGCATGGGGCATGGGGCATGGGTAATGGGTGATTGGTGATTCGTGATTAGTAAGTGGTATAAGCTGTTGTGCATTTAATTTGTATGTTGAGGGCGGGCTCTCCTGCCCAACCCCTACTCCCCACAAGAGGAAATTTTTATTTTACTATGCAATTTAAATGCGGATTAGCTTAGCGGTTATTAGTCACAGGAGATACATATTTGAAGATAAAAAAATCTCATTAAAGGAATTAAACATACCTCACTATAGCCATAAAGGCTATAGCAAATAACAACTAACAAATAACAAAACTAACAAATAACCAATGACAACCGTCAACAGCCAACAGTCAACAGCCAACAGTCAACTGACAACTGACAAAAAATGATTTATATCCAAAATCAAATTGTTTTCATTACAGGTGCGAGTAGCGGTATCGGAGCAGCCTGTGCCAAGATATTCGCCAAAGGTGGAGCCAAACTAATTTTAGCAGCCCGCCGTCTTGAAAAGCTCGCTCTACTAGCAAACGAACTTGTAGAAACAAAATCCATCGCATCGGCGAACGAGATTTATTTGCTAGAATTGGACGTGCGCGATCGCCCGCAAGTTGAATCGGCGATAGTGGCGCTTCCCGATGCCTGGAAAAACATCGATATTCTGATTAACAATGCGGGATTGAGCCGTGGTTTAGACAAACTGCACGAAGGCAACTTTCAAGATTGGGAAGAAATGATTGATACCAATGTTAAAGGCTTGCTTTACATGACTCGTGCGATCGTGCCGGGAATGGTAAGCCGAGGCCGCGGCCACGTAGTGAATATCGGGTCAATAGCAGGCCGCCAAGCTTATCCGAAAGGTAATGTTTATTGCGCTTCCAAAGCAGCAGTGAGAGCTATTTCTGAAGGGTTAAAACAAGACCTTTTGGGAACACCAGTGCGGGTGACAGAAATAGAGCCTGGTTTGGTGGAAACAGAATTTAGTAATGTCCGGTTTCACGGCGATGCAGAAAAAGCCAAAAATGTCTATCAAGGATTGACACCGCTGACTGCGGACGATGTGGCCGATGTCGTGTATTTTTGCGCGACGCGATCGCCCCACGTCAATATTAGCGAAGTCTTGCTAGTTCCGACAGACCAAGCTAGTGCAACTCTGGTTCACCGAAAAGAGTTGTGAGTTTTTAGTGTTGACATAGCTCCTCGTCCTTTCATGAGCGAGGATTCCTTAACGCTTCACAGCAACGCGCTACCAAAGTAGTCTTACCGTCGCTCCACGTCCGTTTAGAGTC
>NZ_JAUBOZ010000163.1:0-10522 GCF_036700475.1 Microcoleus sp. T2B6
TACGTAAATACCACATTTTTTATATTTGTCTTTTTGTCAAGTACAATTTATACTAAATTAGATGAGCTTACCCTGCAGCAATATAGAGATTCAGGGTCAATTCATACTGACTTTGCCAGCAGTTGACTGTCAGTAGCTCAATTCCTGTTTGCAGATAGACCATTGCGGCTGCGTAGGCGGTAGAACTTCTGGCCTTACCTCCCGCTTCTAAGTTGAGTAGGGCTAAGGCTTCTCGTTCGCTTAGTTGATGGATTAACTCAATTCCTTGATTCAAATGCCCCACAATATCAAAGAGTTTTTCTTCTTTTTCAATATCCGAGGATTTTTGTAGCAGTAACTGCCCAATTTTGAGATGAGTGGCTTGTTTTTGGTCGTTGGGAATCAATGAATAAGCCGCTTGCTGAACGCGATCGTGCAAGAACTTATAAGTTGGATTAGCAACAGACCCAGGAGGGGATTGAGCATCTGCTTGAATCAAGTTATAGCCTTCTGCCATCACTAAAATGAGTCCTTCAAGCAAGGCTTTCCATAGCACTGATCCCGTTGGATCGGGTACTTCTTCGCTGACTACTGCTAATGTATCTAAATCAAACTGCGCCCCAATGCAAGCCGCCAATTTTAGAACATCCTGAGTTTCTTTCGGCAACTTCTGCAATTGCACCGCCATAAACTCCACCACATCCGAGGCGTGGGTAAGTCTAACTTGAGCAATATCGCACTGCCACCCCCCTTGACTGCCCCCCTTACTAAGAAGGGATTGAGGGCGGTCAAAAATAATCAGCCCATCTTCATGCAACGCCTTGAGGAATTGAGTAGAGAAAAAGGGATTTCCTTGAGTTTTTTCATAAACCAATTCTGTCAAAGGTTGAGCAAAAGATAAATCACAAATCAGCGTATCTGCTACCAACTGATTGAGATCTGCTAAACTCAACGGTTGCAGGGTAATCGTATTCACTGCTGCCCCAGACTTCACAATCTCATCCACTGTTAACATAAACGGATGAACAGGTGACACTTCATTATCCCGATAAGCACCCAACACCAATAGATGCCCTGTATTTTCCATCAATAGTTGTAACAATTTCAGAGATGCTGAATCCGCCCACTGTAAATCATCCAAAAATATCACTAAGGGATGTGAGGCAGTAGTAAATACTTGCACAAACTTTTGCATCAACAGATTAAAGCGATTTTGGGCGGCACTTCCCGACAATTCTAGTGCAGGATTTTGAGCGCCAATAATGCGTTCTAACTCAGGAATCACCTCAATCAGCACTTGCCCGCTCTCGCCTACTGCTGTCAGAATCTTGGTTTTCCATGTTTGTAAATGAGCCTCGGATTCTGATAATAACTTCCCCATCAATTGCCGAAATGCTTGCACAAATGCACTGAAGGGGATATTGCGCTGGAATTGGTCGTATTTGCCTTTAATAAAATAGCCTCCTTGTCGGGCTATAGGCTTATGGACTTCGTTCACTACTGCGGTTTTACCAATTCCCGATAAGCCAGCCACCAACATCATTTCGGCGCTACCTGTACTGACTCCTTCAAAGGCTGCTAATAGATGAGAAACTTCCATTTCCCTACCGTAAAGCTTTTCGGTAATTAAAAAACGGTCGGTAATATCCCGCGTTCCCAAGGCAAACTGCTCAATGTTACCCGTTGCTTGTACTTGAACCAGACACATTTCTAGATCGTGCTTTATCCCCCCTGCTGTTTGATAGCGGTTTTCCGCATTTTTAGCCATCAATTTACTGAGAATTTGAGACATAATTACGGGAATTTGTGTCTCGATTTCGTGCGGCGGAACTGGTTGTCTGGCAATATGGCAGTGAACTAGCTCTAAAGCCTCTTCTGTCTCAAAAGGCAATTTTCCTGTCAGCAATTCGTAGAAGGTAACGCCGAGGGAGTAAAAGTCAGTACGGTAATCGATAGAGCGATTCATCCTACCAGTTTGTTCTGGTGAGATGTATGCAAGGGTTCCTTCCAGAATGCCGGGGTTTTTCAGTATCGGTGTTTCTCTGGTTAGCTGAGTGGAAATGCCAAAGTCAATAATTTTTAATTGTTTCGTTTCCGGGTTGTAAACAATATTCGAGGGGTTAATATCTTTGTGGATAATATTGGCGCTGTGAATTTGCCCTAATGCTTCCGTGGTGGCGATCGCAATTTGCAAAAATTCCTCTAGAGTAAAGGAGGGCTGCTGCATCCAAATTGTCAAGGATTCCCCGCCAAAGTCCTCCACAAACATCACGAGGCTATTTTGGTATTTTTGCAAGTCATAAACTTGTATGACTCCCGGCTCTTTTAGCTCTTGGGTGATGCGGTATTCGGTGCGGTAGCGCACCAATTCTTGAGGTGTGGGGTAGCTTTCTTTGAGCAGTTTGAGGATAATTGGCTCTTGATCTGCTTCCCGAATCGCCCGGTAAACCAGAGAGTTGACACTTTCGTAAAGCAGCGTCTGGACAGCAACGCCTGGAATAGAGAGCATATTGATTTTTATGGTAAAAATTAAAGCTAACTCAAAACGCAGCAGCTTTCTGTATACAATAGCGCGTTAGAAAGGAAAAAAAATTCTTTTTGTAACAAATGTTTAGTTTTTCCGGTACCAGCCTGCAAATACTTTGTGGTAGCCCCGATCGCGATCGCCTAATTTGTAGGATGCCTCAACAGTCGATCGCACTTTTGCTTTGATTTTCAGCCCACATTACGCAGCCTGGGCTGTGACACAGCATAATTACGCATGAAACTCTATTTTTAAAGTAATAAATTATGGCTTTAAAACGTTTTTTATCAGTCAATCTACGGTAAAAAACTATAAATCATAGCTTTATTGCTGGCTAAAACTAAGTAAAAACCGATCGTGACATTTGAGGGTGCAGAATTTGGGTTTTATGTATAGCAACCGCCCTGATGGTGACGAGGTTCTTAATCGCTAAGTCTACGCCGCTGTTGACCGCACTGAGCGGCCAATACCTTAAAGTTATAATTGTCCGATACGTGCTCTGCCAGCTAAAAGCTAATGAAACTAGCCTTCTTTTCTATACATGGTGCTGCAATGCTAGCGAGCGCAGCCACTATTGTCAGTACAGCGGTGGTACAAGCACAACCCATTGTTCCTGCACCCAATGACACTGGCACTACTGTCACACCCGACGGCGATCGCTTGAATATTACAGGCGGCCAAACTTCTAGAGATGGAGCCAATCTTTTCCACAGTTTTCAACAGTTTGGGCTTAGCGAAGGGCAGATTGCTAATTTTATCTCTAATCCCGCTATTCGCAACATTATGGGTCGGGTAGTAGGCGGGAATCCTTCTATTATTAATGGTTTAATTCAAGTAAGTGGCGGCAATTCCAACCTGTTTTTAATAAATCCTTCGGGCATTATCTTTGGCCCTAATGCTAGCTTGAATCTTCCGGCAGCCTTTACAGCTACTACTGCTACTAACATCGGTTTTGATTCCGGTTTCTTCAATGTGGCTGGAGCGAATGATTACAGTAAGCTGATAGGAACTCCCAACACTTTTTACTTTAATCTCAGCCAACCGGGAAGTATCGTCAATGCAGGTAATTTAGCTGTTGTGCCGGGACAAAGTATAACTTTAATCGGCGGTACTGTCGTCAGCACGGGTTCTCTCCATGCTCCCCAAGGTAATATTATTGTCGCTGCTGTCCCCGGTAAAAATGCTGTTCGTATTAGTCAAGAAGGGCATTTATTAAGTTTAGAAATTGGGGTTGTTGACGGGGGATTGTTGGCACAGAATGGGCAATTATCTCTGCCTTTGTCTCTTCCGCAATTGCTTGCTGGCGCAGGTGAGAACTCTGCTACTGGCGTCTCCGTTAACGGTGCAGGAGAAGTGGTTTTGACGGCGGGTTTGAGGGTGGAAAGCGGGGATGTGGCGATCGCTAGTTCTACTGTTAATAGTCAGAATGCTACACTCTCGGCTGCACGTAATCTCACTTTGGTAGAAAGCCAGCTACTTACTGAGAACAATTTGTTTCTGTTGGCAGGAGATACGGTGCGGGTGAGGGATGGCAGTTATCCTTTCAGGGCGATCGCAGGCGGCAATCTTACTATACAAGGTAATCAAAATATTGATATCTTCGCCCTAAATTACCCTAACCCTGCATTCCAATCCTCCGGGGATATCACATTATTTAGCAATGGCAATGTTTCGGGTGATGCTCACTTCGCTGCGCGTGGTAATTTTTCTATTCTCACATTGTCTGGCAACGGCGCCAGTTTTGTGAGTTTGTACGACCCGATTATTAGCTCGGATGGAGATGTGAGATTTGGGGATTATACTGGAACCTCACTTAAGGTAGAAGCAAAAGGCGCGATCGCGGCGGGAGATATTACCATCAATGGGCCAGATACTACTTTGTCAGGTTCCGCCGATCCAGATGCGGCGGTGCTTTCAGGTAGTGCAGCTTTAATTTTGCGATCGGGCGTTTCGACTTTGGCGAATGCTGCCAATTTGCCGCCGAATGTCACCGAAGGGGAGACATTTTTTGCTTCACCGGGTGTTGCTTCGGGCAATAGCATCGGAGTGGGAGCGATTTCGACAGTAGGCGGGCCTGTGATTTTGGAATCAGCAGGGGACATTGCGTTGGATGCGATCGCCACTTCTGGGGGTAATATTACTCTCCAAGCTGCCAGCGACATCGCCGTTACAGGCACTCTTCAGTCTACTGGCGGCAGTATTGACCTCACGGCTGGCAATCTTCTCACAGTCAGCGGCACTTTTACAGATAGCAGCGGTGTAAATGCGAGCATTTCCAGCGCTAATGGCACGGGTGGCGGCGCGATTACTCTTCGCCACGCGGGGGGCACGACTACACCTTTTATTGTCGGCGATGCGACAACGAATGGGACGGCGGGAGCCATTACATCAGGTTCGGAGACTATTTCGCCACAATTCCCGGTGCCAGTGCCGCCCAGCACTTACACTCAGGGCAATATTGCGATCAGTTCTTCCGCGCCATCTCCAACACCGGAACCAACACCATCGCCGACACCGGAACCGACACCGGAACCAACGCCGGAACCAACGCCGGAACCGACACCGGAACCAACACCATCTCCAACACCGGAACCAACGCCGGAACCAACGCCGGAACCGACACCGGAACCAACACCATCTCCAACACCGGAACCAACACCATCTCCAACACCGGAACCAACACCGGAACCAACGCCGGAACCAACACCATCTCCAACACCGGAACCTACACCACAACCGACACCACAACCGACACCACAACCGACACCATCTCCAACCCCACTACCAACGCCGGAACCGACACCACAACCGACACCTTCTCCAACCCCACTACCAACGCCGGAACCGACACCATCTCCAACACCTTCTCCAACCCCACTACCAACGCCGGAACCAACACCATCTCCAACACCATCTCCAACACCATCTCCAACACCATCTCCAACACCATCTTCAACACCACCACCAACACCATCTCCAACACCATCACCAACACCATCACCAACACCATCACCAACACCATCTTCAACACCACCACCAACACCATCCTCAACACCAGCACCAACACCATCTTCAACACCACCACCAACACCATCTTCAACACCACCTCCAATATCAGAACAAACACCATCTCCAATATCAGAACAAACACCATCTCCAATATCAGAACAAACACCATCTCCAATATCAGAACAAACGACATTACCGGATATTTCAATTACCAATGCGATCGCTCAATCTGGCAATTTGAATATCATTAATAGAATTGAATCTCTTTTTAACTACAGATCCGATTGGGTAAGCGAAATTGTCCAAACGGCATCGCCTCTAAATATAGTTAGCCGCAGCGATATCACACGGCTAATCGATAGAGGCGATATCCCACAAGCCATTTTCTTTATCGATATCTTCTACAGTGAACAAGTGGGTTCATACATTAATCAGGAAATCAGGCGCGATTTGCAATCTTTTACGGCCATACAGAAAAGAACTAGAATCATCGCCAGCCAAACTGGTAAAAAACCAGCCATTATCTACGCCTTCTCCCGCCCTGAACAATTAGACCTGATCGTAGTCCCCCCTAGCGGCATCCCTATTCATAAAGCCATCCCCGCCGCCCGACGCGAAACTTTGATGCAAGTCGCAGCCAATTTCAGCTCTGAACTCACTACTTCCAGAAACATCAATACTGAGAGCTATTTGCCAGCATCCCAACAACTTTACCAGTGGATAATTGCGCCCTTGGAAGCTGATTTGAAAGCTCAGGGCATCGATACGCTAGTTTTTAGTATGGATGCAGGGTTGCGATTGCTCCCCTTAGCCGCCCTCCATGACGGTTCTCAATTTCTAGTAGAAAAGTACAGCATCGGACTCATTCCCAGCGTCAACTTAACCGATACTAGCTATGCAAGTGTTAAAAATGCTGAAGTTTTAGCAATGGGAGCCTCACAATTTACTAATAACCCACCCTTGCCAGCAGTGCCTGCAGAACTTAACGCTATTGCCTCCGAATGGAAAGGCGAATCCTTCCTCAACCAAACCTTTACTCTCAACAATCTTAGGTCACAGCGCAAAGACAGACCCTATGGGATTATTCACCTCGCCACTCACGGATACTTTAACCCAGGATCACCGAGCAATTCTTACATTCAGTTATCAGATAGCAGGTTAACACTCGATCGCGTGCGGCAACTAGGGTGGAATCAGCCACCTAAAGTTGAGCTATTGGTGTTGAGCGCTTGCCAAACTGCTGTGGGTGATGATGACACCGAATTAGGTTTTGCGGGGTTAGCTGTGCAAGCGGGGGTGAAGTCAGTTTTGGCGAGTCTTTGGTATGTCAGCGATGAAGGTACTTTAGGGTTAATGGCTGAATTTTACCATCAGTTAAAGGTCGCGCCGATTAAAGCCGAAGCCTTACGGCAAGCTCAAATCGCCATGATCAAAGGTCAAGTTCGCATTAAAAATGGTCGTTTAATTTTGTCAAACTTAAATAAGCAGTTAGAATTACCGCCAGAATTAGCTCAACTGACTAATGAAAATCTCTCCCATCCTTATTATTGGTCTGCCTTCACGATGATTGGGAGTCCTTGGTAATGTCATTGCGAGGAACAAAGCAATCGTAATACCAATTTAATGTGAAGTTGCACATATCTCGATCCCCCTAAATCCCCCTTAAGAAGGGGGACTTTGATAAGACTCTTATCCCCCCCTTCTTAAGGGGGGCTAGGGGGGATCGAGATTTAATAGTCAAACAACAGTCTCTGACTGGGTTTGAGCTTAAGTTGACACTAATGGGCTTTTGGAGTGTCCCTACGGGGATAGAACGATAGGCGGGGCTACTTCATAAAGGTGGAATTTGCTGTAAGTTATATTTTAGTGAAATCTATAAAGTTTAACAATTAAAGAGGTTGCATAATGATACAGCAAAAAAATATTTCAAATCTAGTTTTTATTGACTCAACTGTTGAAAATTACCAGAGTTTAATTAGCGGCATTTCCCCAAATGCTGAGGTAATTATCCTAGATGAAACGCGGGATGGCATTGAGCAAATTACCGAAAGGCTAGCAATTGAACAAAATATAGAAGCAATCCACATCATCTCTCACGGTAGTCCAGGTGCAGTACATCTCGGTGTAAATACACTCAACAGCAGCAACATAGAAAGCTTCGGCCCTCAACTCAAACAGTGGCGCAAAGCATTAATTCCCGGTGCCGATATTCTCCTCTACGGGTGTAATGTCGCGGCTGTTAATCAGCCCCGGCGAATAGAATTCGCGGCTATACAAACAAAGTCCGGATGGTGCGCGGACTATGGAATTTCAACCCGCGCAGGCGGGTTTAGTTTGTGTAGTAGCGGTTTTAACCGCCCAGTTGAAAGTGCTACAAAGCCCACAAAACCTAACCAATTCCTCCAACGCCTGAGTGAGTTAACTGGCGCGTCGGTTGCAGCTTCCAAAAAGCTGACGGGAAGTGCTGCAAAAGGCGGCGACTGGGAATTAGAAGTGAGAACCGGAGAAATTAAAACACCGCTAGTATTTGAACCCGAAGTATTAGCAGCTTACGAGTATGTTCTCTCAACTTTCGGCGCTGCAACAAACTTTGGCGTGGGGACAAATCCCTACGGTATTGCTACCGGGGATTTTAACGTCGATGGCCAACCTGATTTAGCTGTAACAAACCAAGGATCTGACACTGTTTCCATCCTGTTAGGAAATGGGACTGGTGGCTTTAATCCCGCGCCTATTCCTACCTTGGCGGTGTCAAGTCCCACATCGATCGCGATCGGCAATTTTAACAACGATAATTTCCCTGACTTGGCAGTAGTAGGTAGCGGCAGTGGTGGCGCCCTCTCAATTTTCCTAGGAAATGGTACGGGCGGTTTTGGCAGCCCCACTCCATATCCTACAGGAGTATCCCCTATCTCGGTTGCAGTTGGGAAGTTTAACGCTGATAACTTTTCAGACGTAGCAGTAGTCAATGCAAGCCCTGGCAGTACCTCTGGCACTGTCACAATTTTGCTGGCAAATAGCAGTGGCAGCGGGGCATTGAATTTCAGTACCAACTTAACGGTGCAGTCATTGCCGGCTTTCATGGCTGTCGGGGACTTTAACGGGGATACTTTTTCCGATTTAGCTGTACCGAACAGTTTATCTAACACCATTTCTGTTTTTTTAGCGAATGGCACTGGCGGCTTTGGTGCAGCTACTAATTTTGGCGCTGGGCAAAATCCAAATTCGATAGCCACTGGGGACTTTAACGGAGACACTTACCTCGACTTGGCCACAGCTAACAACGGATCTAACAATGTTTCAATTCTCTTGGGAAATGGCACGGGCAGCTTTGGTGCAGTCACTAATTTTAGCGCCGGGACAGGGCTGCAAGGCATTGTTGCGAATGACTTTAGCAGAGATGGCCAACTTGACTTAGCAGTAGGAGGCACCGGCGGCGCTACAATTTTAGTAGGCAATGGCAGTGGCGGTTTTAGTGCACCCATTAACTTTGCTGCGGGGACAGATCCAACTTCCCTTATTTCAGGCAACTTTAATGCTGACACTCTCCCGGATTTGGCAGTAGCGAACAACGGTTCAGACAACGTTTCTGTGCTGCTAAATACACCCAATACAGTTAATTTCGGGGCTGCCACTTACAGCGGTACAGAAGGAACAACAGACACAGTAGTTAATATCCCCATCACCATCAGCGGTGGCACACCTTTCAGTGATGTAGTTGTACCAATTATCATCGACCCTAGTAGCACAGCCACCGAAAATTCCGACTACGCCTTTTCGCCTACCTCGATTACATTCCCCGCAGGTGCAACAGGTGCCGCACTCACCCAAAATGTTGCAGTTACTATCAAACCTGACAACATAGCTGAAAACGCCGAAACCGCAATTCTCAACTTTGGCACAATTACTGGTGGGGTTGCAGGTACAACGACTCAAACCACACTAACTATTGCTGCTAACGGTACTGTTTCTTATGCCGTCGCCGCTGGTACTGCCAGCATTCCTGAAGGTAATAGCGGCACAACTCCTCTAACTTTTACGGTGACTCGTAGCGGCGGTGCTGGTGTAGCGAGTAGCGTCAATTATGCGATCGCGGGAACTGCTACCAACGTCAGCGATTACAACAATATCGGTGGCACTTCTGGGGCAACGGGTACGACTGGCACGATCAATTTCGCCACTGGTGAGACATCCAAAACGATTACTCTCGATGTATTAGGCGACAGTGCGATCGAACCTGACGAAACTGTTACCCTCACCTTGTCTAATCCTGTCGCACCAGGTTCAACTCCTACTATTACCGCTGATGCGGCCGCAACAACTGTCACTAATGATGACACCGCAGGTTTCACCCTTAACACTACCACCACGACTGCGACTGAAGGCGGTGCAACTGGAAGTTACAGTGTTAAGTTAAATACTCAGCCGACTGCACCTGTTACGATTAGCTTTGATACAGGCAGTCAAATTAATCCGATTTCGTCGATAAATTTTGACAGCACTAATTGGAATGTTGCTCAAACTGTTGCGGTTGTTGCTGTTGACGATAATTTAGTTGAAGGAAATCATACAGGTGCGATCGCGCCTACTTCTACCAGTAGCGATGTTAATTATAACGGCATCACAATTTCGACTGTTAGCGTCGCTATTACTGATAACGACACTGCGCCAACACCAACGCCAACTCCGACTCCGACAACAACTCCGACTCCGACAACAACTCCGACTCCGACAACAACTCCGACTCCGACAACAACTCCGACTCCGACAACAACTCCGACTCCGACAACAACTCCGACTCCGACAACAACTCCGACTCCGACAACAACTCCGACTCCGACAACAACTCCGACTCCGACAACAACTCCGACTCCGACAACAACTCCGACTCCGACAACAACTCCGACTCCGACAACAACTCCGACTCCGACAACAACTCCGACTCCGACAACAACTCCGACTCCGACAACAACTCCGACTCCGACAACAACTCCGACTCCGACAACAACT
>NZ_JAUBOZ010000164.1:0-10382 GCF_036700475.1 Microcoleus sp. T2B6
ATCCTTGCTCTTCGCTGTGCTTATCTCAACGGTCAACTTTCAATTTGATGTATTTGCCAAACTGAGATGCACCCTAAGATTTTGCCGAAAATCTCCTAGTTTTTTAGAATCATTGGCGGCGGTTGCCAAGAGTTGATCAACATAAATAAAAACACTTAATTATTTAGAGGATTTTACGCTATGCGGTCGATCGCTTTTTCCTTCTTTTTTCTGGTTTCTCTCCTAGATAACTGAAGCCTGCTTCCTTCCGCTATACATTGTGTGCGATCGAACTTGGCACGGTGCGTTAGCGAAGCCCTCGAAGAGGATCGCGATCCGATTGGGGGATGTGTCTTAGTATTTCTTCACATATCCTGATTTCGGTCTATGATATATGCCTTATGGCGTATTTGTGTTTAAAGCCCGTTACCGCGTACCGCTGATGAGTCAATCAACCAATTCACCGCTATCCCAACCAGTTTCTCGAAGAACCGCCCTCAAATTCCTCGGAGTCGGTGCCGCCGGCGGGCTGCTGGGCTACTCTCGATTTTCCAAGCCAGAGCCCGCCGTTTTTGTGCAAGATTCTATTGACTTGCCGCGAATGCTGAATAACCGCAAAACCGTTGTAGTTGTAGGCGCAGGCTTGGCCGGGCTCGCCTGTGCTTACGAACTCAGTCAGCGGGGTTTCGCCGTGACGCTGCTGGAAAAATCGCCCCAACTCGGCGGCAAAATTGCTAGTTGGCCGATACAAGTCGGGAACGAAACTTTTATGATGGAACACGGTTTCCACGGTTTTTTTCCGCAATACTACAACCTCAAAAGTGTTGTTGAAGAACTAGAAATTACAGATAACTTTGTATCTTTAGAATCCTACGCTGTTCTGTTTAGAGAGGGTAAATACAAACCCGAAGTTTTCCGTCCCAACCATTCAGCTTTTCCCTGGAATATAGTTGACTTGGGGATATCTTCTCCCAATCGGCTCAAATGGGGAATCAATCTCACAAAACCCGCTCACTGGCAAGTATTTCGGGAAATCGGCGGTTTTCAAACTCAAAAAACTTTCGATCGCCTCGACAATATATCAGTTGCAGACTGGGTAAAAGGTGAATTTCCGCGCGGGCTTTATGACTTGTATTTTCTGCCATTTGCCAAGTCCAGCCTCAACGCTCCAGACGAATTGAGCGCGGGAGAATTAATGCAATTTTTCCACTTTTACTTTTTCGGAAATCCAGAGGGTTTGGCATTCAACGGTACGCGGCAAGATATGGGCACGAGTTTGGTGCAGCCTATTGCCAGAGCCATTGAAAGCAAAGGCGGCAAAGTATTGACAGATGTCGCAGTCAGTGAAATACGCTGGGAAAACGGCAAGATTAATTCTCTGAGTTATCAGTCAGGAGACGTGCAAAGTAAAATACCTTTTTGGGTGAAGCGAAACAGGCTGTTAACTGACAGCAACTCTACCGAATATTTCGGCGCTGGGGACAGCGTATTTGCCGCCGCACCGTCGGGAAAAGAGGCAATTTCTCTGAGCTGCACTCACCAAGGCTGCACAGTTCAGAAACAAAATGACGGTCAATTTCACTGTCCTTGTCACGGGGCAGTTTTTGATGCCGAAGGGCGGGTTGTGAGCGGGCCTGCTCAGCGGGATTTGCCTCGATTTAAGGTAGTCGATGAAAAAGCAGATGAAATACAGTTAGCAGCAGCGGTTAACCCATCGCAGCCGCAAAATTTGGGAGAAACATTGAAGGCTGATTATTATGTTTTGGCGGCAGATGTTCCGGGAATGCACCATTTGTTTAGTTTGGCAAGCGGTGAGGTGAATCCCCAGGTGCAGAGTCGGATCGAGAGTTTGAAAATAGCCGATCCGTTTGCGGTGGGTCGTTTTTGGTTCGATCGCGAATTTCCCTGGGAGCACAGCAATTTCAGTTCGCTTTCCGGCTACAAACTGACTGACAGCATTACGCTTTACCACAAAATTCAGGATCAGTTCATCGAGTGGAATCAGAAAACTGGCGGTAGTGTAGTGGAACTGCACGCTTATTGTTACAAGGAGAAGGAATTTCCAAACCAGGAAGTTTTGCTGGCTACTTTTGAGCAAGAATTGTACGAAATTGTACCGGAATTAAAAGAGGCAAATATGCTGCACCGGGAATTGGTAAATCAAAAGAATTTCTCTGGATATCCCCCCGGTAGCTATGCGGAAAGACCAGAAACTTGCTGCGCTGTTCCGAATCTTTTGTTTGCGGGAGATTGGGTGAAAATGCCATTTCCATGCGGTTTAATGGAAAGGGCAGTGAGCAGCGGTTTGTTGGCAGCTAATGCTATTTTATCTCAGGAGGGTTTGCAGAGGCGATCGCTCTTGACGGTGAATCCCGAAGGCGTGTTAAAAATCTAAGGTTTGCAGCGGGGCGGGCTTTATAAATCGTCAATTATCGGCTGGTATCCTCGGTGAATCCCGCCCCCAGCCATACCAGTTTAGATTTGAGATTTGAGATTTGAAGGAATAGGAATGACTGACTCAAGAAGGGTTTGGAGGTATCCTAAAGTTGGATTCTTTTTTTAAGATGAGTTACGGTTTGCGGGGGTGGTTTCGCTGAGGGGAAAAGGCAGAGCTTGCGAACAAAAAAAATATCTGCGTTAAGCGGGGTGGATATGCGGTTAAAATATTATTGAATGAGTATAAAGCAATAATAAATGCTAAATAGTAACTGCAAACTTCGCAATAAATCTGTAACTTTTGATGCTTTTGCAACAGAATACGATTTCGCCGCCACCTTGCAAAACCAGAACGATTTCTTTACTAACAACCTATCGGTCAGCAAAGGTGCAGCATTAGATATTGGCTGCGGTTCGGGAATTCTTGCTTTTGAATTAGCCCAGTATTACGAGAATGTGGTCGCCGTCGATTTGTCAACAAAAATGCTAGATATAGCCCGTCAAAAACGCTCAGCCCCCAATATCGAATATATCCAAATGGATGCCAGTCAATTAGCGCTCGATCGCCAATTTGATTTAATAGTTAGTGCTGCTACTTTTCACCACCTGCCCAACCTCCCCGCCGCCCTCGACGCAATTAAAAAATTGTTAAATCCGCGCGGAAAAATCGTCTTTATAGATAATATATCGGAAGTCGAGACTCCGGCTACAATAGGCTACATATTAGGTGCTACGAGAGATTTTAGACTCGACTGTTCCACCTACGGATTTCGCAATGCTTTAAGATTATTAAAATTTCGATTGTCGCCTGGGTGGTTGAAGCATTTAGCTAGCGATAGGTATTTGTCAGAACGGAGATTTAGAAAAATTTACGGTCGTTGCTTTCCCGGCTGTTATTTTGTAAAATTGGGTTGTTTTATGGGCGTAATTTGGGAACATTTGTAATGCAAAACAACGCGATAAAATCGGTATCTGCAAGGGAACAAAAAACTCACATCCGCGAGTTGGGCATTAATCTCGATCGCTGGTATGCGATCGCCCGCAGCACCGAGGTGGAAACTGGGCCGCTAGCTGCTAAAATCTGGAATCGGGCGATCGTACTTTTCCGCGACAGTGCAGGCAAAATCAACGCTTTAGAAGATAGATGTCCGCATCGGCAAGTTAAACTTAGCCACGGCAAAGTTAAAGGCGATTTAATCGAATGTGCTTACCACGGATGGCGGTTAAATGCAAGGGGAGAATGCGCCGAAGTCGATTATTTAGCAGAAAATCAAAAGCTACCTAACTGCAAAATTCGCTCCTATCCTGTCAAGGAACAAAACGGTTTTATCTGGCTGTTTCCCGGCGACGAAACCCAAACAGAAAAAACTAATTTACTGGATTTGCCAGAGTGGGAACATCTCAATTATATTGCCACAGTTTCAGTCATCGACTGTCAGGCACACTATTCATTTTTAATTGAAAACTTGATGGATATGTACCACGGACACTTGCACGATGATTGGCAAGCTTGGGCAAATCCGGTGTTAGATACTTTAGAAGAAAACGAGCATCAAGTAACTGCTCGCTATCAGGCACAAAGTTATTACAAAATAGATAAAATTTGGTCAATTTCTCAGTTATTTTTTAAGTCTTTGCGCCGACTGCACCCGGAACCGCTGGAGGTGAGCTATATTTACCCGCACTGGGTTTCAACTTTGGGGAGCGACTTTAAGATTTACTGCTTGGTTTGTCCGGTTAGCGAGACAGCAACTCGCGCTTATTTAATTCACTTTACCTCATTAAATGCGTTTTGGCGGCTGCACAAATTGCCGATTTGGTTTCGCAGGTTTATCAAAGATAGTTGTTTCGGGGCTGCTCAAAAGTTATTAGATGGTTTGGTGCGGCAGGATGTGGTAATGATTGAGGAAGAACAGCAGGCTTTTTTGCAGAATTCAGAAAGAAAAAATTATGAATTAAATCGAGCTTTAGCCAGCGTGCAAAAGTTGATGAGAAGTCAGGCAGAAAATGGATAATTCAGGATCAGATTGAAACCGGCAGCGGGACGAATGAACCAGCCTGCACAGGCTAGGGCGTGTTTTCTTGCCTCGTTGTATCCTAGAAAATAGGCCTCGCAAGCTGTTAACGCTCATCAACCCTTCGAGACTTAAGCAACGAACAGTGCGATTCGTTAAAACCGCTACTTCCGCCACCGAAACCCCGAACAGGTAAACCGGATTTAAAGTCAAGGAACGATGCGATCGTTCCTTGACTTTAAATGTAAAGTTTTGTATTAATTTTTAACACTTCTGAGGGGAGGGAATAGTTGACTCTGGTCTATCCCCCTGCTAAGCTAGAAAAAATTTTTCCGCTGACATCTATCTGAATAGATAATATTGAGGGGTATAGTTAACAGGGAAAATCACCCCTTTGGCAGATGCAAGTTACACTCAGGAGAATCCTAATGATGAGTCGTTAAAAACTCCATATTTGCTCAGGGCTGCTACATTCAGGCTCAAATTTACTGGCTGCTTTGCTTGAGCCAAACCCTTGCTTCTACGGTGGGAGAGCATCTCCACTTCGTTTTTTTTGTGAAGCGAATGCTAAAAGCCAGCAGCGGAAACAACAAACACTCTTTTTTATTTACACGACTCTGACGGCATCCAATTTCGTTACGGTTTAGAGACTGCTACTTGGGTGAGGGCGGGTGCGTGTCGGGAGTTCATCGGTTGGTTTACGGATTTAATCCCCATACCCGCCCACTGCCAATGTGCGATCGCCTCCTTTACTCCTATGCCGCCAAAGCCGAAAACTCAAAAACCGGGCTGGCGCGATCGCTAACTTGATTAGGACTGACCCAACTGGCACATAGAGTCGGGTGCGCGAATAGTCGGAAATCCTAATGATCTCGATCTATAACCAAGACTAAACCCATGTCTCCCAAAATCCATTTTATTTCCGGACTGCCTCGTTCCGGGTCTACCTTACTCGCGGCCTTACTACGCCAAAATCCCCGCTTTCACGCCAGCATGAGTACCCCTGTCGGTAGTTTGGTGAACCGAATGCTGGAAGCGATGAGTGAAGACAATGAATATTCTGTCTTCATCAGCCCAGAACAAAAAAGAGCGATGATTTCGGGTATTTTTTCGGCCTATTACCAGCCCCAAGCCGAAAAAGCCGTCATCTTTGACACTAATCGCCTCTGGTGCAGCAAATTGTCCTTAATTAAAGAACTATTTCCCGGCGCAAAGGTGATTTGTTGCGTCCGCAATGTCGCCTGGATTATGGACAGCATCGAACGGCTAGTCAGAAAAAACTCCTTTGATGTTTCCCAGTTATTTAATAATCCCACCGAACGCGCCACCGTCTACACCCGTACCGAGGCATTAAGTCAAGGGGGACGCTTAGTAGGCTTTGCTTATAACGCTCTCAAAGAAGCTTTTTATAGCGGAGAGAGTGAGCGGCTATTGTTAGTCGATTACGACTTATTAGCCCAAAATCCTGAGAAAGTATTGAGCTTAATTTATCAATTCTTAGAAGAAGAGCCGTTCCAGCATGATTTTGAAAATGTCCAATATGACGAACCCGAATTTGACAACCGACTCAACCTGAAAGGACTGCACAAAGTCCGTTCCAAAGTCGAGTTGCAACAACGCCAAACGATTTTACCACCGGATTTATTTATCCAGTTTAATGGTTTGTCTTTTTGGACAACGCCTAGCAATAGTTTGGCAAATCTGATTGTTGCTCAGCCAAAAGAAGCAACAATTAATTCCGAAAAACCACCAGGAGAAGGAGTGTTAAAAACCTGAATAAAAATTTTTCATTCGGATTCTAACTCCAACGCCATTTTTGATTAATAGAGACGGATTTAGCAGACAACCTCTCTGTTGAACAGACCATCTCTCGGCAAGATCCACCCCTACAAGGGAAAACAGTTTAACTCATTTCACTGACACAAAAGGACGAAAACAATGTCTAATTTAATCGTTAACCAAACTACTGATAACGGTCTTGGCGATACCACAGGTACTCTCAGTTGGGCAATTCTCCAAGCCAATCAACTGGCAGGAGATGACACGATTACTCTAAATAACGATGTCCGCATTGCTGGGGTAATGAAAACCCTAGTAAACAGCAATATCAATATTGTGGGTAACAACCACAGTATTAGCGGCGATGCAAATAATAACGGCATCACCGACAGCGGCGACGTGCGCTCCTTGTTCATCCTGTCGGGAAATGTCAATATTTCTGACTTGACTATCACCAATGGACGGGCTGAAGGGGGAAGTAGCGGCACTGGCGGCGGCGGCGGTGGATTAGGGGGCGGTTTGTTTCTCTATGATGGCAATGTATCGTTGACCAATGTCGCGTTCACCAATAACATCGCACAAGGCGGCAACAGCGGCGTCGGCACTGGCACCGGCGGCGGGGGTATGTTTGGCAATGCTTCAAGCGGAGGCGGCGGACTGTTTGGCAATGCTTCAAGCGGCGAGGGCGGTTACGGCGGCAACGGCAACTACGGCGGTTACGGCGGTGCCTTCCCCAGTAACAACGGCGGCTTCGGAGGCGGCGGCGGCAGCGGCGGCTTCAGCGAGAATGGCACCGGGGGGATCGAATTTAACGGCAAGGGCGGTAGAGGCGGCTTCGGCGGCGGCGGCGGGGGCAGCGACAACGGCGGCTACTATGGCGGCGGCGGCGACAGCGGCTTCGGTGGCGGGGGCGGCTTCGGTGATATCGGTGGTAGCGGTGGCAGAGGCGGCTACGGCGGCGGCTACGCTGGCGACGGTGGTGATGGACTAGGAGGGGGCATCTTTGTCCGCACTGGTTCTTTAACCCTCAAGAACACCACCTTTACGGGCAATACCGCTACGGGTGGCACGGGAGCTAACTCAGGTGAGGGCTTAGGTGGGGCAATCTTCATCATGGAGTCCACCACCAATACCAACGGTAATAACCAGGGAATGCCGACTACCCTTGGCATCGTCAATTTTACGGGTTCGTCTAGCTTCAGCGGCAACAGTGCGGCTAATGATGCGGGAACAGCAACTAATAATGATGATGTTTACGGTACACAACTACCTGCTACTCCTACTAACCAAGCTCCCGTTGCCAATGCCGACACAGTAAGTGCCACTCAAAACACAGCGCTGAACATCTCTGTTGCTACCTTACTCGCCAACGACACCGATTCCAACAACGACCCCTTAAGCATCACTGGCGTCAGTAACCTCACAGGAGGCACAGCCGTCCTCAACAACAACAGCACACCCAGCAACAGTGCAGATGACTTTATCACCTTCACCCCCACTACTGGTTTTAGCGGCAACGCCAGCTTTAACTACAGCATCAGTGATGGCAAAGGTGGCACCGCTACCGCTTTAGTCAATGTCGCCGTTGCTCCTGTGGTTGGTGCGGTGCAAAATGGCACCGGCGGGAACGACACCCTCACCGGGAATGCCGGGAACGACTCCATCAACGGCAGCAACGGCGACGATACTCTCACGGGCAATGCCGGGAACGACAGTTTGATTGGCGGCAATGGCTCTGACTTGTTAGTCGGGAGTGCAGGCAACGACCTCCTCGATGGCGGTAATGGCACTGACACCTTGAGAGGTGGACTCGGCAATGACATCTTAACGGGTGGCAACGGCTCTGATGTGTTTGTATTTGCTGCTCTTGAGGGCACTGATACGATTACTGATTTCAAGTTGGGTAACGACAAAATCGGTCTGACTGGCGGTTTGACCTTTGGTCAATTGTCGTTCTCCGGCAGTGAGATTCGTTTGGGTACTGAAGTTTTAGCCGTCCTGACGGGAGTGAATACTAATACTCTGACTGCCTCGAATTTCCTCGCAGTCTAGAACCGCGCACCGGCTGAGTGCGACGGGTCAGCAGCGCTTGTGGCTGACCCGTCCCCGCGCTAATTTTTGCCTCGACTAAAGAGTCGCTCAATTCAAGGCAAAACATCTCTCATGAAAAGCTCAAATCCCGCTACGAATCAAACCAGGTGAAAGTGAGATGAAATCAAGGCAGCTCAGGCGAACCCAGAGCTTGCCTTTTCCTCGGATAGTCTGCCTTAAACCTAATACCGGAATCGCCGGAATCAAGCCTTTTTAACAATCGATTCTCATCTATATATACCTAGCGGCAATCGCGCCATTGAGAAGAGGGCAGAGCATCTCAAAATACCTCCACTAATACAACCAAAGTGCATCAAAAGACAACTCTATTCAATCAATCAGCCGTGCATCAAAATAACGCTTGAGAATGCACCGATGCTGCAATTTGTCAGCCGTCAATCGATTTTAGATTTTAGATTTTAGATTTTAGATTGACCCCACGGATAAATGCGGGGGCTTGAGGATTTTCGATTTTCGATTTTGGATTGATTCACGGATAAATCACGTGGCGGGTACCATCAAGAAATTCTTGGTCATTTGCGCCCGTATTTAAGTTACTCCTCCGAGTCCAGGTATTCCCTAAAATGTAGGGCTGCCGTCAAAAAAATCTAAATTCCGCCAGCACAAACTTTACTTTTTAGGTTGCTGCTTCTGGTAAACGCTGATAACTTTATCGGCATAAGTAGCAGTTGCCCCACTTTTGCAAGCTGCGGAGTCACCTGTCATCCACCAGCAAGCGGCGCGGCGTACAGCAGTTAATTCATTGTTGCTGCTAGCTTTGTATTCGTCGCGCAGCAAATCGCCCACGATACAGGTAACAATTGATTTGGCTTTTGTCGCGTCGGCCTCAAATTGTTGCGGTGTTAAATCTTGTTTGGTACAGAATTTTGCCCAGCGGGAAATATTGTTCGGTAAAACTTGCCACTGACTGTACATTCCGTCATTTGCGGCTTGTGGCGGGGCGGCTTGTCGCAGCGCTTCTACAAGGGCGGAAACTTGCGCGTCGGTGACTGATTGCGCTGCTGCTGGAAGTGCTTGCAATCCGAGGCTAATTATCAGGCTGCCGAATAGTAGATTGGTTTGTGCGATCGATTTAAAATTCATTCACAATGCCCTGTTTGATTTAAACTTTGTTTCCTCAAACAAGGTTTACTATTTTGTCGCTGGAATACCTCTATCTTAAGTATGATTTGCTTGTTGAATGGACTGTCGATCGCACTTACGAGAGAAATTGCCGATCGACTGCGATAAAATTATAGAAGTACAACCCGCGAAATTCAATGAAAATGCCTACCAGCGATAGCTACCGCGAGTCCCTAATTGAATCTCTCAAAGATGCCGAACACGCTGCTGGTTTTATCGGGGCTATCTTAGAAGAAAAAGACCCTGAACCCGCACTCCTGAGAAATGCCATCAGAAAGGTAATTGAGGCTAAAATCAGGATGAATGCTCTTTCTGATTCAGCAAAAGAACATCACGAAAAACTCGATAATATCCTGACTGAAAGCGGCGGTTCGGAAATTTACAGTTTGGTAGAATTGCTCGAAGCGTTAGGATTTAAACTAGAAATTACTGTCGCAGATACTGAGTTGCCCGCTGACTCGGAATCAACGCAGATTGAGGAATCGGAATTATCGCCCGAACCAGCTAATTTCTAGCAGATTGTAGCCTTATTTCGATCGCAGTAAAGGTTAATCTAGATTATTGGTTGTGTGGGGGCGGGTTTATATAAATTGTTTGCGGGTATTAAATATTATTGGTGAACCCGCCCCTACAGGCCATCGTAGGGGCGGGTTTTACCAACCATTTATGTTAGAAACCTACCATCTCAAAAACCCGCCCCCACAAGGCGAAAAATATTTCATTTCGATCGCAGTAAAGGTTAATCTAGATTATCGGTTGTGTGGGGGCGGGTTTATATAAATTGTTTGCGGGCATCACATATTATTTGTAAAACCCGCCCCTACAGGCCATCGTAGGGGCGGGTTTCACCAACCATTTATGCTAGAAACCTACCATCTCAAAAACCCGCCCCCACAAGGCGAAAAATATTTCATTTCGATCGCAGTAAAGGTTAATCTA
>NZ_JAUBOZ010000165.1:0-10284 GCF_036700475.1 Microcoleus sp. T2B6
TCATCTTTATTTAACGATTTTACTAGCTTTTTCATTTTATCTCTTTTTTGACACATTTGCCAAAGTGAGATGCACCCAAATCTTAGGCCAAAGGCAGTCTCGACGAATTGTAATAAATAACCGCGTAGATATCCGATGCCAAACAATTAATCAGTCGAGCTTTAAGTAAGTTGGCGCGAAAAAACCTAACTATTTTAAAATAAGTAAATACAGAGAATATATCTACTGAGGTAACTCAATATATCGGCGATCGATGCAGGGTATTCCTCACTTAATACCAAGACAAAACTCGATTCAACCTGAGAAGTGCGGATGTGTCGAAAAAATTCAAAGATGCCTGTAGAGGTAATGCCGGTTAAACTCACATCTTGCACCATTCTTAAGAACGGGCAAGATGCCCGTTCCACAAAAGATGAATTTTTTGTGGAACAGGCATCTTGCCTGTTCATAAAAGGATTATTGAGAAGGGTGCAACCTCTCAGTTAAATGTACTTGGCTGCTAGGTAAAAAACAGGACTTACTACGTGAAGAAACCGGGTTTTTGCGTAAGTCCGGCTTATGCAAAACCCCTGCATAATTTACAAAAATTTATATAAATCGCGAATTTCTGGGTGCGGGGACTCTGTTGGTGCTAATATCCACACCCTAGGGTAGATATTTGGGGTTGGTATTGAATGCTAAAATCGTGCGGCGATCGCCAGCACAGTCAATCGATTTTAGATTTTAGATTTTAGATTTTAGATTTTAGATTTTAGATTTTAGAATTGACCCCACGGATAAATTCGGGGGGCAAGTTTCATCGGATACAGGTTTTTTATTTCTGGACGGATGAATCACGTGGCGGGTATCCTGGATGCTTTCGGTCAAAATACCCAGCCACATCCAAACTTTTGCCAACTGCTGCCGCCAACGGCGCCCTTAACCGCCCCAAAATCATGCACTACCAATCCCAGCAGCAACGCCAAAAACACACGACTCAGAAAAAAATTAAAAAAGCTATTTTTTACTGTTTGATAGCAATATTTTTCTGCTGGAGCACCGCGAACCTCGCTACAATTGCCCAAAACACAGCCCAGGGCGGGCCGGGCGGGCAAGAAATGAGAAATTTGCTCGATCGGGGCAACCTCACCGAAGCCGTAACCAGAATCGAACAAAACTGGGAAGAAGACTATCAAAAATACTTTGAACAAGACTTTGCAGCCCGTGCGAAAACCGCTGAAGCAATATCAAAAACTCTCTCCCGTCTAGCAGTTCAAACAAAGAAAAAACCAGCTTTAATTTACGCCATCCCGCGCACTGACCAACTAGAATTAATCTTAATATTGCCCGATCGCCCGCCCATTCTCCGCAGCGTCCCCGAAGCCAAACAAGAGAAACTGCTCTCAGTAGTCAAAGAATTCGGCAGCGAAATCACCAACCCAGTAAAACTCAACACCACCAGCTATCTAGCACCAGCCCAACAACTCTACAAATGGATAGTTGCACCCCTAGAAACAGATTTGCAAACAGCAAAAATTGAAACCTTGCTGTTCTGCGTCGGCGCAGGTTTGCGAACCGTACCCCTAGCAGCAATGCACGACGGAAAGCAATTTCTGATCCAAAAATACAGCCTCTCCCGCATCCCCGCCTTCAAACTCACAGACAGCAATTACACCGACCTCAGAAACGTGCAAGTTCTAGCAATGGGAGCATCAGATTTCGCAGAAACGGCGAACAAAGAACCTCTGCCAGCAGTTCCGTTAGAACTAGGTGCGATCGCCCGACAGTGGCCCGGTCAATCCTTTCTCAACCAAGACTTCACCATAGTAAACTTGCAATCCCAGCGACTGCAACAAAAATACGGAATCATCCACCTCGCCACCCACGCCGAATTCCGCCCTGGAACCCCAAATAATTCCTACATTCAATTTTGGGACACCCAACTCGGTCTCGATCAAATGAGAGATTTAAAATGGAACAATCCGCCCCTCGAACTATTAGTATTAAGCGCCTGTAGAACCGCCTTGGGAGACAAAGAAGCAGAACTAGGATTTGCAGGTTTAGCGCTGCAATCGGGAGCAAAATCAGCCCTCGCCAGCCTGTGGTACGTCAGCGATGCGGGGACTCTCGCCTTGATGACAGAGTTTTACCAGCAGTTAAAAATCAGCAGGCCAAACGACCCTCCAATCATTAAAGCTGAAGCAATGCGGCAAGCACAAATCGCTGCGATCGAAGGCAAAGTGACGATCGAAGGCGGTCAACTGCGAAGTGCGCGAGGCGACATTCCCTTGCCCCCCTCCATCCCCAAACTCGACAGCAAAGATTTATCCCATCCTTACTACTGGGCAGCTTTCAGCATTATCGGCAGTCCTTGGTAAGTTATATCAATTCCGGCGGCTGCGCCGGAATGATCAGCGAGGACACGGCAGTGCCGTTTCCCTACGCCAGATTTATTGTAGGGACTTAGGCACTCGCCGTATCCTGATTTCGGGTGATATTAATTCCGATGCAACCGGAATTGATATAAGTCCCGACTTAGATGCGCCTGGACTTATCGCCTATGAGGCCCGCCCAATTTCGACTAGGCTTTGCGCGACGATCGGCGAATCAGGACACTTATCACTTGTCCCGGCTGTGCGCCTCGCTGTGGCGGACTCCAATCGCCAACAGCCGCAAATCCCAGCCGATATAAGGTGTGGATGGTTTCTAACACGGCCTTGCGGGAACCTAAAACCGTGATTTGCACGACTTCTTGTTCGGATGCTGCTGAGTCGGAATTTGGACGCTCGGACAAGTTATCGTCAGGCAAGAATTCCTGTGACATAATATGGTCTCCTGGTTTTTGGTTTTTTTCTAGAAAAACCCAAAAACCCAGCCGCCCCGCACGGTAACGCAAGCAGGGCGGCTACAGAGAATGCTACGATTCTCAACTAGCCTCCATACTGGTGTACTCAGTTTGGCGGTTAGCTGTCCATTGCTGCTGGTAACAGCTTTGGGCAGTGCAACTAGATTTTCGGGCGACGCGGGCTGCTTCCTCTGCAAGCAAAGCAACCTTAATTTCACAGCGTAGCCGCTTTGGGGGGCAGCCGTCAATCGATATGAGATTTTTGATGTGAGATGCTACCAGATGTTTGGTAAGTTGATCGCTGACAGGGAGACGATCGCACTGCGCGATAATTGTACGTAATATCCGTAGGGAAACGACGTTGCCTTGTCCGGTGCAAGGCTGTACCGACGATCGCAAGGAAGACTTTACGGGAGCGCGCAAGCAGGGCTCTTGACCGAGACAGATGATAGGCTATACAACATAAAGTAATTTAATATCTGTAGCTGTCGCTCAATAAACCACCAACTTGCGATCGAGCGGGAGCCTTCAAGGGGAAACAACAATGAAAAAATTAGAATTTTTGCTACAGAAAGAGGGCGATCGCGCCTGGTTGCCCCTAGAAACCTCCGACGTGGAAATTCTAGAAGGTAAATACCGCGTGGTTGCTCGCATTCAGCACCCCAACACCGACATCGAAATTCGCGTTACCCATACCTCCTTCGACCAAGGGGCGCAGCGGAAAGTCCAAAGCCGATCGGCCCGCACCAACCCCGAAGGATTAGTCGTGATCATTCCCTACACCAGGCTCAAACCCGGACTGTGGGAACTCTCCTGCTTGCCAGATCCCAAATCAACACCACTAAAACCTTGGCAGTACGGCGTTCAGTTGGAAGTATTGCCCGCAGAATCGGAAACCTCCGAACCCCTACCGCCGATCAACCAAATCGAACCTGCTGCTTCCACCGTAGCCCCACAAATTGCAGCACCGGTCGATCCCCCAGCCCCACAAATCGCAGCATCGGTCGATCGCCCCGCCCCACAAATCCCAGCAGCCGCTGAGGCACCGCAGCAAACCAAAATCTACCAATTCCCAATTCCCCAAACCCCCGAACCAAAACCGGGCGTCCAACTCGAACTCCTCCTCGATCGAGAAACCTTCGTCACCCAACTCGGTCGCCCCTTAATCATTTCCGGCAAAATCGACATTCCCCAACACCCCCAACAAAGCAGAAAAACAGCAACTCTCATCCCCGAATCCGAAGCGCTAGAACTCAAACAACTCATCGGTTCAGCACAACTGCAAATTTACCTGCGTGACCCCCAAACCTCAAAAATTCTCGCAGAAATCCAGCAGCCGATGCCAGAACAAGTTCCCCCCTGCATCTTTGCTTGCGTCACCTACATCCCAACCGAGTGCAAAAGCCGACTCATTTTAGGAGAAGCAATTCTCAGCAGCGGCGGCGTCACCCTAGCCACCAAACTATTCACAATTACAGCCCGTTTAGAGCACCTTCTAGAGGAAATTAAAGACAATTTCCTCGAAGAAAAGCATCAAGCCGAACCCTCCCCAACAGCCTCAAAACAGCCTGGAAGCGCCAAAAATCTATCCTTCCTCAAGCTAGTAGAAAAATCATTAGACCCTCCCTCCCCCGCCGAAGTCCCAAGCAAGGAAGCCCTACCCCCTCTACTGGCTTCGCGTCAAACCCCAAGTGTAGGCGGTCTAGAATTGCCCGCATTCGGTAACAAACTGCCCGACAGCAGCCGATCGCAATTGCTCTCGGAAATCTCCGATTCGCCTCGAACTGCCCCAGACTCGCTCGACCCACAAACCAAACCCTCCGACATCCCAAATCCCACTCAAACAGCCGAAATCGGAGCGATCGACCAAAAACCCGAAAACAGCCCTGAATTAAAAACAACAGCCCCAGAAACCCCGCCAGCACCCACAAAACAGGCATTTCAAACCTTAAACGTCCAAAATAGATTTTGGTCGCGACTGAGTTCCCTAGCCAGCAACGGCGAATCCCCCGACTGGCTGAAAGCAACCACCCTGTCACCAACTCCAACAGCCGCCGCCAATAGCAGCGACGAAATTGCCGTTGTGGAAGAAAGCAGCGCAACCCAGCAGCAACCCGAAACCAGCGAAACAATTTCCGATCCCAAATCTACTAGCCCGGAAGCCAGAGAATTTGTGGTTTTTGACGAGCCCCCGCAGCCGAAACAAGTTGCTCAAAAAACCGCAACTGTCGTCGCAGAAGGAACTCCCCCAACTCCCTACGTTTTGCCAGAAGACGAGTTAGTACCGATGCCCATTTTGGAATTGCCACGCGCCGAAATTATCGCGGGCCAGGCTGTAAAAGTGCAAGTGCAACTCCCGGAATTAATGCCCCGGATTTATGTGAAAGTTTGGGTGTACGATCGGCAAACCTACCTGATTCTCGACGGGCCGCGCTGGATTACCGAATTTAAAGCTAACGGGTTTGGAAATGTTAGAGCAAGTGTCGAGTTAGAGATTCCCTACGGCTGCATGGAAGTCGAATTTGAGGCGATCGCCGTCGAAATGCAAACTCAGCGGGAAAGCCACAAAATAAGCGTTCACCGCCAAGTTTTACCGCCAGCCGGGCCAACTTTACCCCTCGAAGGGTAAGCCCAAATCCGCGTGCATCCCCGTTCATCCGCTAACATCTGCGGTTAAAAAATCCGGCGTTGCTGAATCAAGGTATGAATGCTCCAGGAATGGGAATATCGTGAAATTTCAAGTAATGTATTAATAACTTAATAGAATGCTTGAGCATTTTCTCACATTTAGAATAACAAAGAGTCTTGCGATGTAGTCTGGCTATCCGGATGTCTTAGTCTTGTATTTTCCCCTTCTAAGGAGTGTCATATAAGTCTTACTGATAATGTGATCCCATCAGGAATAAACATGGGATATACAGACCATCCATCAGTTACAGAAAAGTAGCATTTCTATGCACTTACTTTGTCCCATAATGGTTCAAATGTCTTAGCACACACGATCCCCTAATACCCATCCTAAAATTCCTGGTTGAAAGTGGTCAACCGCTGTCCACAACCAGATTTTGTTTGTTTTTTTTTACATAAGTTTGTAATTCATCGAGTTCACCAACTTCTGGAATTACTTCAGGGTCATAAACATCTGGTAACAGTTTTCCGACTGGTTTTACCCAATTTATTACGCCCGGTATGATGAACTCCCTTAACTCGTTCTATCGCCCGTAAACCCATACCATTGACGTACATTTTTAGGCAATCACGTTTGATGCTCTCGCTATAACCAAGGGTGGGGTTCATACTGATTAATGAATTGACGACAACATTGGACACAAATGTGATTCGGTTTTCCTTTCTTCTTGCCGTTTTTACGGATATGGGTTGATTTACATTCTGGGCATTGCATAAATTATTCCTCCTATTCATACTCTAACTCAGCAACGCCGAAAATACTTTTTGACTCCCGGAATGTTAAATAAAAATTCCGTGAGATCCGCATCCGAGTAATCGTTACAAGGCAGGTCAATAATAAAGTCGAAGTCTTGAGAATTAGCAAATTTGAGAACATCTCGCCAAACAATTCTATCTGCATCCATCACGAGAAAATTTTGCCAAGGACTTTCCCAAAAGGGAATCATATGACTTTTTCCCCAACCAAAGCTTCTTTTTCTCAGAAGTGGCTCAGAGACGCTATCGTGATTAATGACGCGCACTCCGTAAGCTTTTTCTAGGGGAGTCACGGAAAACGTACCGTCAATCAACAGGCAGATGGGAACATCTCCCAGGAAATATCGGATGCTAGCACAGCAACCCTTTGCAAACAAATAATCTTGGTCGCAGCAAGCAATAATAACCCCAAAATCTTCCGTAAACCGTCACTATTTTACTAACTTGCCTAGCCACAGCGTTTCGGTTTTTTGTTCTGAAAGCAGCTCGATTTTCAACTTTTGCATTTTAGCCAGCAGCTTAGCACTAAACTTCTGCGATCGCCCGTAGACAAAAACATCGCTAAAACCCCTAGGAATATTGGGTATAGTTGGTCTGTCAAACAACTGAGCTCGACGGCGCGCTTCCGGGTCAAGCAACACCAACTGCAGCCGCACTCAAACAACAAAAAAGTTGTGTTAAAATAGCGGGAAATTAAACCCGCCGACGGGCAGTCTCAAAAATGGCGATCGCCCTGGCAAGTCCCGACGGCAGCGGGCATCAAAAAACCAAAATGGGTCAAGCCTGAACTTGGGTTTCGATCGGGTCAATCTACCAGCCTTGAGGTCTCAGTTCCCCACTCATGGCGTGAAAATAGCCCCTGCCGGGTCGCGAGGTTTAAAGTTAGGTTAAAAAGCTTGACATTATAGGATATAAAGCTGTATAAGGGATGCGACACGCAGCCACAATCCTACCTATAACTGTCTGTTAAGTCTGGCGTAACCGAGAACTCTGGGCAGTTGTCAGTTAGAGGCAGATTGTGGTCGAACCCCTAGAACCAGTTGTCGCTCGCCCCCAGAGCAACTCAAGCAAGTCGGGCGATCGAGAGCAATTGCTAGGATGATATTTTCCTAGACTTTTAGGTAATACTCATAACAATTGGTGTAGACTGAAGTAGCCTGCATAAAACCATCAGTAATGATGACTTGGACTTTCTCTCACTTCTCTCAAGCTTTCGCTTGAGAGCATCTCTGTAATCCTTGCGGTTCGAGGTTGGTCAAAACCAGTGAAGAATACACCTCCAAAATTTGTGCAAAATACGGTGAGAGCCGTAAAAGTTAGGTGGCTCTAAAATTTTTCACTGCCCCAACTGTGGTTAGAAAACACCCAGTTTGAGTAGCGCTTTAGGGATTTTCCTTAAAGCTTTGTGAGATACCACCATGCTCTGGGACTTGTCTGATGAGTGTGCTATATTCGGATTCTCTCAGGTTGTCGGAGATTGTCTGGATTAAAAGTATCAGATGAAATTAGCAGGTGATGGTATAATCAACCGTAATGTAATGTGGGCTTGACCTGAATTGATGCCTGGGCGGTACAAGGGCCCAGCCCGCTACGTTCAAGCAGAAGTAGACACGCCTACTGTGAATCAACGGTGAATCAACGGTGAATCAACGGTGAATCAACAGTTATGGATAGGTTCTATTTTGGCAGTTATTGTCAACAGGCAAGCAACCACAAAAATTAGCAGTTGGGAATTGCTGCTCGTCGAGTTGAATAGAGTGTGAAGGTGTGAGGAAAATGAACAGAACTTTTTGGAATTTACTGCTAGTATCCCCGGCAATTCTGGGGCTATCATCAGTCATGAGTGCCACTGCGATCGCCGCAGAAGTGACCGCAACCGCTGAAGCCAACCAGGTAGCTACAGCTCAGTCATCTGAGTCAAAAATTGCAGAAATAGTTGGAGAAATAGTTGCAGAACCAGTTGCAGCAGCCCCTGCTGCCCCAGAAAAGCTGGCTTTAAACAGCAGCGTCGAAGCGGCCCAAACCCCGCTCGTCAACGAAGCAGACGCTGAAAAACTCGCCTTAATCGAACCACAAACCAGCGAAGCAGCACTGCAAACAACACTGCAAACAACAGGGAGCGACATCGAGTTAGCAGCCCCAATCGCTCCGGCCAGCGCGGCAGCAGCGACTGAACCCCTAGCAGCAGCAGGCACAGCCGAACCGGCTCCCCAAGCATCAGACTTGGCAGTGCAAAGCAGCCAGACAGAAGTTGCGGGGAAAATTGAAGTGCCAGCAGTAGCCAGCACCCCAGCTACTACCCCAGCTACTACCCCAGCTACTAAGGTAGAAATTGCTCAGACACCAGCCGCCGGAATGGGCGGTCCGATCGTCCCTGTCGCTCCCCAAGCGCTGCCGGCCCAACAGTCGGGAACCATGTCCCAGGTGACATCAGTCTCTCAGCTCTCCGACGTGCGCCCGACAGATTGGGCATTCCAAGCCCTGCAATCCCTAGTCGAACGCTACAGTTGTATCGTAGGTTATCCCGACGGCACCTACCGCGGCAACCGCGCCCTGACTCGCTACGAATTTGCAGCCGGCGTCAACGCTTGCTTAGACAACATAACCAAACTAATTGGGTCAACAGGTAACTTGGTTACCCGAGACGACTTAGCCATCCTGCAACGCCTGCAAGAAGAATTTGCAGCCGAACTCGCTACCCTGCGCGGACGAGTAGACGGCCTAGAAGCTCGCACCGCAGAACTCGAAGCCAACCAGTTCTCCACCACAACCAAATTGGCTGGAGAAGCCATTTTTGCCGTCAGCGACACCTTCGGAGATGGTGTCGGCCTTCACGACGACAAAACCTCTACCAACTTCGGCTACCGGGTGCGGTTGAACTTCAACACCAGCTTCACCGGTCGAGACTTACTCAGAACCCGCTTGCAAGCAGTCAACACCGCCCGCTACGATAGAGCCACGGCTACTGGTACCAACATGGCTCGCTTGGCCTTTGACGGCGATGATGGCAGCCAATTCACACTAGACGAAGTGTACTATCGGTTCCCGATGGGTGCCGCTACAGTCTTTGTCGGTCCTAAAGGACTTGACCTAGATGAAATTGCAGACCAAGCTTCTACCTTTGGTAACTCTACGAGTTCGGGTTCACTTTCCAGATTTGGAGTACGCAACCCGGCAGTATTCCGCGGCCCGCAGGGAGCAGGCGCAAGTGTGACTTTCAACTTGGGCAGCTTCCGAGCTACTGCGGGCTATCTCGCTGGCGACAGCGACGCTCCCAACCCCGCAAACGGCAGGGGCGTTTTCAACGGTTCTTTCAGCGCTCTGGGTCAGATAGGCTTTTTTAGCAGACCGTTTGACTTGGGCTTGACTTACACCCGGAAATACAATCGGGCAGGCGATGTTAACCTCATGGGCGGCGTCGGCAGTGCCTTGGCTAACCAGCCATTCGATCGACCAGCCACTGCTACCGAGCCCAGATTTCAACCACCCACTGCATCAGATAACTTTGGCGTGCAAGTTAACTTCAAACCCAGCAGTCGCTTTCAGATTGGCGGTTGGTACGGTTATACCAAGGCTGAACAACTGCGGGGTGGCAAGAATGACGCTACCATCCAGAATGGTGCTATCACTGTGGCCCTGGGAGATTTTGCCCGACAAGGCAACGTCCTCGGCTTCGTCTTCGGTGTACCGCCAAAAGTTACCGAGAGTGATGTCGCCAGAAACCGCAACACCTCTTATCACTTAGAGGGTTTCTATCGCTTCCAAGTCAATGACTTTATTTCGGTGACACCGGGCGTTTACGTGATTCTGAATCCCGAACACAACAACAGAAACGAGGATATCTGGGTCGGACTCCTCCGTACAACCTTTAGTTTCTAAGGTTTCCAGACATCTAGTTACAGCTAAAAGCGGCAGGCGACTGCCGCTTTTATTTAGGGCTTGCTGAATAATCGATCGCAAACTAAGAACAGGAGTGATCGATATATTCAAGCAGAGTTATATATAAGTTTTTTCGG
>NZ_JAUBOZ010000166.1:0-10241 GCF_036700475.1 Microcoleus sp. T2B6
TGAGTTTCATCTATTTTTTAACCAATGTAAATACCCCCTTGACAATTTACCCCTCACCTTAACTTGTCACTAATGGACCCGTATCCATTCAATGGCTCTGATTCACGAGCAACTGTATCAATCAGAAAATCTCGATCGCATCGCCCTGTCCCCCTACGTCGAAAATTTGGTTGCTAATTTGTATCAATCTTTTGGTTGTGGCAACACTTCCATCCAATTTAATCTCAAAATTGCTCCCATTTATTTAAACATAGAAACAGCAATTCCGTGCGGTTTAATTATTAACGAGCTGGTTTCTAACTCTTTAAAATATGCCTTCATCTCGAAGTTAGATGGTGAAATATCTATTAATTTTCATGAAATAGATGACCACCAATTTCATTTAACTATTCAAGATAACGGTCGCGGATTTCCGGCTGATTTTGACGTGGAAAATACTGAAACATTAGGATTGCGATTAGTGAAAATGTTGGCTTACCAATTAGATGCGAGTATTGCCATTGACAGTCAGTGTGGAACCTGCTACACTCTAATTTTTAAAGAGTTAAATTATCGGCAGCGCCTTTAACGACAAATGAACCCTGTAAAAATTTTGGTTGTAGAAGACGAAGTTATTGTAGCCCAAGACATAGCAGGTCGATTAAAAAAACTAGGATATGCAGTAACAGCTACAGTTTCTTCAGGAGAAGAAGCAATTCAAAAAGCGATAGAAAACCCCCCCGATTTAGTGTTGATGGATATCGTGCTTAAAGGTGACATGGACGGGGTAACAGCGGCCGAGAAAATCCGAACTAATAGGAATGTGCCGACAGTGTTTTTAACAGCTTATGCCGACGATCAAACGCTGCAAAGAGCGAAACTTACAGATCCATTCGGTTATATTATCAAACCATTTCAACAAAATGATTTGCGGGTGGCGATCGAGATTGCCATGCACAGACACGAAATCGAAACCAAGATGCGAGAATCTCTCAAAGCCGCAGAAGCAGCTAGAGAGTCGCTGGAAGAAAAATCGCACCGCCAAAACCATTATATTTCAATGGCCGCTCACGAATTGCGGAACCCGCTCAACGCGATTTTAATCTCTGCGGAACTTCTAGAGCTCGATCGAACTCGCAGCAGTGACGAATCGCAAGTTAGAACCCTGCGGCTGGTGCACTCAGCTACCCAAAAGATGAACCAGCTAATCGACGATATGCTGTTCATGGGCAGGGCAGAAGCAGGTCAACTCAAATGTCATCCATTACCGATAAATTTAGTCGAATTTTGTCAAGACTTGCTCGCTCAATTGCAGTTAGGAAATGAAGCCAAGCATAAACTAACATTAATCCCCTCAGATGTTACCAGTGCAATATTAGATCAACAATTGCTGCACGGCATTATTTCTAACTTAATCGTCAACGCCATGAAATATTCCCCAAACGGCGGGCAAGTCACCTTGGAATTGGAATACCGTCAAGCAGGCGAAGGAGACAAAGAAGCTATTTTTTGCTTATCTCCTCAGTGTTTGTTTGGCAATTCCCTATTTACCAATATTAACTCCCCCTTACTAATTATGCGTATCCGAGACGAAGGTATCGGCATCCCAGAAACCGAAGTAGGGAAAATATTTGAAATGTTCTACCGCTGCAAGAATACGGGAAAGATTAAAGGTAACGGTTTGGGATTAACAATTGTTAAAAAAGCTGTGGAATTGCAAGGAGGCGCGATCGCGTGCGAAAGCAAAATGGGCGTGGGTACAACCTTCACAGTCGCGCTTCCTTACGTAGCACTTTCCTGTTCAACTCAACGGCAAAAAATTTAAATTCCCCTACAAAAACTAATCAAAGTGTTGCAAAATCCAGTCCACCGCCACCGCTAAATTTGCTGCAATAAAATCCGGTTTAGTATGGTGCTGATACTCCCCACTCAACACGCTTTCCCCGTAACCAGTCTGCACCAAAATGCCAGTACAGCCGGCATTGTGAGCCATATCAACATCAGTCGCTTTATCTCCTACCATAAAACTATTTCGCAAATCCAAATCGTATTTCCAAGCCGCCGCTACTAACATTCCTGTATTTGGTTTTCGCCAAGTCGAATACCGCGTAAATTCGGGGTTTGTTCCGCCTTCGGCTGCGCTTAAATAAGGACAGTAATAAAGAGCATCTAACTTGGCTCCTGCTTCATTTTCTAATAAGTGACACAGGCGTTTGTGCAAAGCTTCTATGTGGCTAATCGGATTATAATCCCTCGCTGGGCCCGATTGATTGGAAACCAAACAGCAAAATATTTGTTGGTCATTTAAGCGGCGTACAGCTTGGGCTATTCCGGGGATTAAATTCAAATCTTCTACTTTGTGGATGTAGCCGACTTCGATATTGAGAACGCCATCTCTGTCAAGAAATACTGCTCGTTTCATTGTTGTATTGTTTTTGATATAATATAAAACTCGGTGGCATCGGAATTGATATTACTTAAACTTTTCCTCCGCTAGTCCTCCCGCCTACCCGCTAGTCCGCCAGGGAATGAATTCCCTGTCTAATAGCTAAAGTCCTCTAAAAGAGGACTGAATCATTCATTAGTCCTCTGAAGCGAGGACTTTCGCTTTGAGGCCGGGGTTTCAACCCCTGTCGGACTATCGGTTTAACGTGTTTGTTGACTCCAATGGACACGGCGCCGTGTCCTCATCATGATTCTAAAATAGATTGTTTGCCTAGCCATTCGCGGAAACTATTATGATACAAACTATAGCAAATTTCTCCTTCGATTTCTTGTTTATTTAAGAACTCTATCCAATTGTCTAATGTTTTTTCAACATCGTATTCATCCTGATCAATTATATTGGCGATCGCACTTACAGACAAACCTGTTGGGGATTTTACCAAAACATTCAGCACAGACAAGTCGATCGCCGATAAACCCTCACCTCCCATCCGCAGCCAGTGGTTTTGATAATACGCTGCTAAACCAGATGGAACTTCAGAGACAAGTGAGGACTCTCCCAGAGTAGCATCGGGGTGTGAATTCTCGTTAATGGCAGGTAACATCTGACTCAGATACATGAAATTGTTTTCGCTGACAGTGGCGAGTTGTTGGCAGAATTCGGGTTGAGTTAAATCCGGTGCGGTTGATAGGTATTGCTGAATGTAGTTAAGGACATCCTCCCGATTTTGGGCGGGATAATCTCTTAAATCGAGAGTTTGAGAGGGGGTTTCAATTAACAAACCGGATTTCTCTCTCAAAAACGGGCGGCGGGCGAGGATAAAATAAGTACGATCGCCCAAATATCTCGGCAGATAAAACAGATTTGTGCTGGGAGGCTGACTGGTGCGGGCGATCGCGTCTACAGAATCAATGACTATTATCAACTTTTGGCGATGACGTGCCGTCTCGCAAGCTACGTTTAATTTATCGCTAATTTGCTGAAGCAACAAAGACAGAAACCAACTCCCATCATCGGATTCGAGATTTTGAAGTTGAGATCTTAGCTTGACAATTTCCGATGTTTCCCCATTGGCGGCAAGGTATTTGTCAATCAGTTGAGTGCAGACAGAAGCGAGAAAATCTTCAGCTCGATTTTTGCCCTCAACTGCAGCGTTGTAATAGATACTGCGAGGATGGGCGGTGACATATTGGGCGAGGATGGAACTTTTGCCGCAGCCAGGAGTGCCGACAATTGTGAAATAACCGCGGCTGTGGGAGTTCAGAAAGTCGGAAATGGCAGAAAAAACAAACTTGCGGCCTGTAAAATGCTCGGTTTTTTCTCGCAGGAGTTGCTGAAATTCAATTGGGTAAGCGGCGGTATAGATGGGAGTTGGCAGAGGTGAGGAATTCATGTTAGTTCCTCCATCCCTTGTAGGCGCAGGAAATATACGCGGCCGGAGCGAGCACCTGCGACAATTGTGACTCCATCGGGGGCGATCGCGCAACAGGCGATCGGGCTTTCACCTGTGAAACTGGCAATCACATTTCCAGTGTTTAAATCCCAGACTTTGAGGGTGTTGTCCGATGAACCAGAAATCCTCGACCTCCCATCAGCAGTGACAGAGACTGCATTTACCGAGTAGCTGCGACCTGTGAGAGTAAACTCTTCCTTTCCAGTTGTTAAATCCCGGACTTTAAGAGTAAACTCTTCCTTTACAGTTGTTAAATCCCAGACTTTGAGGGTGTTGTCCGATGAACCAGCAATTGCCCGCTTGCGGTCGGGGGTGACAGCAACTTTATATGTTACATATAATGATTTTGAGTTGCCGTGACCTTCGAGAGTAAACTCTTCTTTTCCAAGAGTAAACTCTTCTTTTCCAGTTGTTAAATCCCAGACTTTGATATTGTCATGTGAACTGGAAATCGCTCGCTTGCCATCTGCGGTGACGCCTACTGCTTTTACCGAGCCGCTGTGAGCTTTGAGAGTAAACAGTTCATCTTCAGTTGTTAAATCCCAGACTTTTGTGAAATCCCAGACGTTGAGAGTTTTGTCAGATGAAGCAGAAATCGCCCGCTTCCCATCTGCGGTGAATGCTACTGCATTTACCCAATTGCTGTGAGCTTCAACAGTAAACAGTTGAGATCCAGTTTTTAAATCCCAGCCTTTGAGAGTTTTGTCAGATGAAGCAGAAATCGCCAAGCCATCTTTGGTGACGGCTACTGCATTTACCGATCTGCTGTGACCTTCGAGAGTAAATATTTCATCTCCAGTTGTTAAATCCCAGACTTTGAGAGTTTTGTCAGATGAAGCAGAAATCGCCTGCTTCCCATCTGCGGTGACTGCTACTGCATTTACCCGCTCACTATGACCTTTGAGAGTAAACAGTTCGCTTGAATTTATTAGACTTTTCCCAACAAAAGCTAACAATCCCCTCTTTTCCTTTCCAGTTGTTAAATCCCAGACTTTGACGGTGTTGTCTAATGAACCAGAAATCACCCGCTTCCCATCTGCGGTGACGGCTACTGCATTTACCAATATGCTCTGACCTTGGAGAGTAAACTCTTCTTTTCCAGTTGTTAAATCCCAGACTTTGATGTTGTCATGTGAACCGGAAATCGCTCGCTTGCCATCTGCGGTGACGGCTACTGCATTTACCGAGCTGCTGTGACCTTTGAGAGTCAACAGTTCCTCTCCAGTTGTTAAATCCCAGACTTTGAGAGTTTTGTCAAGTGAACCGGAAATCGCCCGCTTGCCATCAGCAGTGACGGCTACTGCATTTACCGAGCTGCTGTGACCTTTGAGAGCAAATATTTCCTTTCCAATTGTCAAATCCCAGACTTTGAGAGTTTTGTCAAGTGAACCGGAAATCACTCGCTTGTTATCTGCGGTGACGGCTACTGCATTTACCGATCTGCTATGACCTAGGAGGGTGCGTAGCCATCCCCTGCGAGGGGGACTTAAACAGGGTGTCAAAGGACGCAACCAAGGTGTAGCTTTCCAATCCTTTGCTATCTCTGACATTGCCTGAATTGTCGGAATGTTGAAGTGTAGCAAGCGCCCTAACAATTGCCCTGCCAGTTGTGTCTTATCTTGCTCCCAAATATCGGCTGACATCCACAGTACCCTTTGAATCAAGTTCAGGGCTTTCGCTTTTTCTGGGTTGTACTCTGGGTGATTTAATGATTCTGAATCGTCAACTAAATTGAAATCATCAATAAGTGCCTGCACCCCGAACTCAGGATGATGAATTTTTACCATCAGGAAGTCAAAATTTGTCAGCGCTTGATAATACTTTTCTAAATTCCCTGACTTGATAGAATTTGGCAGTAAGCTGCCCAGACAAGCACGTTGAAAGACAAGTGGTTTGGCTGCTAACTTGTCAGCAAATTCTCCCATGTCATGCCATCCCCTGTTCTAAATACTCAACAATCCGTTGATTTACTGTCTTAAAAATCTTCCGTTTTGAATCCATCTCCCGTTTGGCTTTCAGAAAGTCAAGAAAACTAGCGTGATAGATGGTATAGCAGATTTCTCCTTCTACCTGCTGCTTTTTCAAATACTCAACCCACTCATCTTCTAAAACCTGTGCCACATCGCATTCATCCACCCCGGCAATTCCAGCAATCATCTCGCAGGGAATCGGTGTGGCAATCTCTAGTAAAATATACAAGACAATCTCCATCAATTGCCCAGGCTTAGCTTCCAACCCCATCCGCACCCAGTGGTTTTGATAATACTCTTGCAGCCCGTCTGGCAATTGCTTTAAACTTAAGTCATTGTAATCGCCCTTAGCAATTGCTGGCAAAACATAGCGCAAATACATAAAATTATTTTCGCTTTTGTCTGCCATTTGCTCGACAAAAGTTGTATCGGGAATGCTGCGGTTTTGAATCCAGTTTCTCAGTCTATCTTTATAATCGGAATCGGTATTTAGAACAAAGCGAATATATTCTTTGATATCATCCTGATTATAATTAACATACTTGTTGTCTCTTAAATCTAGCTCTTTTACCGGAACTCCCGGAGATACAGACAGCCGCTTTCTGCCGAGGCTATAGGGTCGCCTCGTCAGCAAGAAATAAACCCCATCTGGCAGAGTAGTCGGTAAATGTAAAAGATTTTCTCCCGCTTCTTGTGCGACTTCATCCAGTGCATCAATCGCAATTACCAAACGTTCACCCAAAGTAAGTTTTTCCGCCACCTTTGCCAGTAAAGTTGGTAAATCGGCATTTTCTGAATTTGGCAATTGATAGCGGTCAATTAATTGCTGGCGAATGCTCTTCAAAAATAATTCTGGTCTGTTGCGTCCTTCGACGAGAATATTGAAATAGCAGGGAGATTTATGTTCGGAGACGTATTTGGCAACGATCGAACTTTTGCCCATTCCCGCATCCCCGATAATTGTAAAATAACCGCAAGGATTTTCGGTGATAAATTGCTGAAAAGCCTTAAAAACAAATTGGCGGCCACAAAAGGTTTTAATTTTTTCTGCTATAAGTGATTCAAACTCTGGGGGCAGCGAATTGTCTGCATTCCAATCTTTTGGGTCAACAATATCTGTGGGTTCTATTCCTAATGCTTTAGCTATGTTGGTAACTGGCCATCTTTCTACGCCATTGGGGCAGTCTTTTGTACCAAGTAAGCGCTTAATCGTGTCGGTGGAAACTTTGGCGACTTGGGCAAGTTTTTCTTGAGTAAAACCTTTTTCTTTAATTTGTTCTCGGAGATACTCTTTTCCCTTTGCACTCGATTGAACTTTATCGGAGTCGCGCATAGTAATTTGTTAGCTATTGTTATTGGTTTTTCAGTTAATTCGATTATCCGACAGTCCGACAGGGAATGAATTCCCTGTCTCATAGCTAAAGTCCTCTTAAGAGGACTGGAAATTAGTATTTTAGTCGGTTTTAACCGACTTCTGCTATTAGCCAGGGAATTCATTCCCTGGCGGGTTCCGGGAGAGTCCGACAGTCCGACAGGGAATGAATTCCCTGTCTCATAGCGAAAGTCCTCTTAAGAGGACTGAAAATTAGTATTTTAGTCGGTTTTAACCGACTTCTGCTATTAGCCAGGGAATTCATTCCCTGGCGGATTTCGGGGAAATGAAACAGCATGGGGGCTAGCGGCAGCGAGATTTCATGATTATTCATCCGTAACTCCGATCGCACTCACATTCTATATTTAAATACTTCTGTCTGTCTAGGGCAGATAGGTTGTAATCTCCTGCCCTATCTGCCCCAAAAATTAGGGCAGATCGCAAATTAAAACTCGCCCTATCCGCCCTAGACTCTGGCTGTTTGCTTCGGTAGAGTAATTGTAGAAACAAAAACTTATCAGTATTTAGGAAAGGAAACAGTTATGAATTTTAACTTATTCGGCAACTCGCAACCTGATGAAGATTATAGCGAAATTAAGAAAGAAATGCTGCGAGAATCGTTGCGGCAAGTTCGCCAAAGCTACAATCTTGCCCTTTGTGTCACCGCCGCATCGGCAATGGTTACTTTCGGAGGGATCGGACTTCTATTTTGTGAGAAAATCTCAGAGGCTACTCTCACTGCTTCGGGTGGATTGTTGACAAGTTTGGGCAGCATTGAGTTTGCCAAGCAAAAGAAGAAGGAATTGCTGCAGATGATGGATGATTTGGAAGACTAACATCGAGTTTTAGCTTCCCGACTTCTTTCCTCGTCCCCCGGCCGGGCCTGAAAAGCAGCTAAATCGTAGGGACACGGCACTGCCGTGTCCTGCTTAGATATCCTAGTTTTTAGCCGCCCCAAACCTTCTTCAAAACATCTTGAGGAGAGATGTCTGCCATTTTGCCAGTAGGAGATTTAATGCCCAAAAATCGATCGCTCTTTGGCAACAATTTCGCCGGTTCAGTCGGGCCAAACAAAGCTATTGTATAAGTTTGAACCGCCACAGCTAAGTGCATCGGCGCACTGTCCGTACATATCATCAAATTAGCAGCAGCAATTGTCGCCGCCAACTTGCCGACATCATCCGGCGAGATAACTTTTACATTGGGACATAACTCGACTAACTTTCTCACGAACTCTGCATCTTCTGGGCCTTTCACAACAACAACAGGCAAATTCGGCTGCCGCTGCTGACAATCTTCAATTATTTGCTTCCAGTTGTCTGTAGGGTAAATTTTGTCAATACCTTTAGACACAGCTAATTGACTCGAACCGCCGTGAATCAAAATGTAGCCGCTTTCTTTTACGCCCAACCGCTGCTGTTCGGCTTCCGCCCACTGAATGTCCTGTTTTGGTACATTAATTGCGATCGCCGGACAAGGATTTGTAATGTTAAATCCTTGCAGCAAATCATGGTACATTGAAGCGGCGTACTGTTCAGTTTTCAGCGGTACAGCAGCAGTGAGAAATCGAGCACCGTTGGTTCCCGAATAGCCAACTCTCTGCGGAATGCCGGTCAGCCACAGCAGCAGCCCTACAGTCCACCGCTGGCCGAGGGAAATAACTGCTTCGTATTCGCGATCGCGAATTACGCCCAGTAAATTGCCCAAATCTGCCATAGCGTTGCGGTCTTTGAAATTGTACGTCAAGACTTCTTTGACGGATTTGCAGACTCGGTAAGCACCCTTTGCCCTCGGTTCCACGATGACATCAATTTGCGCGTCGGGATAAGACTGCTTGAGGTCATCAAGAGTGGGGAAAAATAAAATTTGGTCGCCAATCCCGCCAGGGACAAGTGCTAGTATTCGCATCATAAACGATCGGGCTATTATTGATCGAGGTAGCTCTCAGAGATCGGCTCTCAACTATCAGCTTATAGTATTTCTAGACCTTAAAATCTACTGGCTGACAGCTAAACAACTGACTCAAAAGTACAGGACGCTCTTATTATATATATCTAGTTGGGTTAAAAACGGTTAGTAAATGCACTTATTAATTCCTGCAGCGGGTTCGGGGCGACGGATGGGGAGTCAGCGGAACAAACTGCTGCTGACTTTGCTCTCTAAACCTTTGCTGAGTTGGACTTTGGCTGCGGCTGAAGCTTCGCAGCACATTAGCTGGATTGGCATCATGGGCCAGCCAGACGATTTTCCTGATTTTCAAGCAATTCTGAGCGATTTATCTTTGGTTATGCCCGTGGAACTGATTCAAGGAGGCGCCACCAGGCAAGAGTCAGTTTACAACGGTTTGCAAGCTTTGCCGCCCAATGCCGATCGAGTGTTGATTCACGACGGCGCGAGGTGTTTGGCAACTGCTGAATTGTTCGATCGATCGGCAGAGGCCCTCTTGACCTGTCCGGGCTTGATTGTCGCCGTCCCGGTCAAGGATACGATTAAGGTCGTAGATGAGCGTCGGATCGTGCGAGACACCCCAGACAGAAGCAATTTGTGGGCTGCCCAGACTCCCCAAGGATTTGAAGTGAAATTGTTAAAGCAGTGTCACGAAGAAGGGCGACAAAAAGGTTGGGAAGTTACCGACGATGCGGCTTTGTTTGAAAAATGCGGTTTACCAGTGCAAATTGTGGAGGGAGAAGAGACGAATTTGAAAGTCACAACACCCGTTGATTTAGCACTAGCGGAGTTTATTTTGCGACAGAGAACAGATAAGAGTAAATAGAATTTGTTGAGTATTTTTAAGAACGGGCAAGATGCCCGTTCCACAATCAATAATTTGTTAGTGGTGGAACAGGCATCTTGCCTGTTTAATAATAATTTGTGTGTTGTGAAACAGGCATCTTGCCTGTTTAATAATAATTTGTGTGTTGTGAAACAGGCATCTTGCCTGTTCAATAATAATTTGTGTGTTGTGAAACAGGCATCTTGCCTGTTTAATAATAATTTGTGTGTTGTGAAACAGGCATCTTG
>NZ_JAUBOZ010000167.1:0-10157 GCF_036700475.1 Microcoleus sp. T2B6
AAACCGCAGCCTCTAACCCCCCCCCACTCCCTGGGCTGTTTCGGGGCAACCACGGGGGTATGGGCGGACACGGGGGCACCGCCCCTACGGAAGGTTTTGTAGGGGCGGTGCCCCCGTGCCCGCCCCCACCCACAGATGATTTCATGGGCATTTCAGGCATCGGGACTCTTCACGAGGGTTTGCCCCTACAAGAAAATGAAACCGCCCTGCCCTCACCCCCCCCCTTACCAAGGGGGGGAAGCAATTTCAATCAAATAACCATTCGCCACCTCACCGAAAATCAGATTCAAAGTTCCTACGCCGCCCGCAATAAAGGAATTCGCGCATCAACAGGCGAAATCATTGCATTTACTGATGCAGACTGTCGCCCGGAATCTGACTGGCTGGAAAATTTAGTTAAGCCATTTGTTGACTTAGAAGTAGGAATTAGCGCTGGGGAAATACTCGCATTGCCCGGTAAAACTATTTTAGAACAACACGCCGATCGCCAAAATACTTTATCTCAAAAACATACACTCGCTCACCCTTTTTGTGCTTACGGCCAAACCGCCAATTTAGCTGTACGGAGGCTAGTTTTACAACAAATAGGTTTGTTTCGCCCCTACCTCACTAGCGGCGGCGATGCTGACTTATGCTGGCGGATTTTGCGGGAAACATCCTATAAAATGTATTTTGCCGAAAATGCGATCGTCCGACACCGCCACCGTTCTACAATAAAACAGTTGCAAAGTCAATGGTATCGGTACGGCGAATCTAATAAATATTTGCACGAACTCTACGGTGTCGATTTGATGCGAGAATTCACCACAGGGGAATATTTTTACCGGCTGGCTAGGTGGCTGTTAAAGGAATTTCCGGTGGCAGCGGCCAAAAGTGCGATGGCCCAAGCCGATATGGTAGATTTGTTTAATACGCCGATCGGTCTAGTGAATGTTAGGGCAAGGTCGATGGGACAGCGCCAAGCCAAACTTCCAGAATCAGCTTGGCAGATTGAGCGGTTTTAATCGGTTTTAATATTTTAGAGCAATAAATTATTGTGCGATCGCACTTGCGATCGACAAATATTCGTTTGTACACAATCCGCCCTTATATACATATAAGTATAGTTTATCAGTACAGATAAATAAGCTGAATCCGAAATATGAAAATTTAACGCAATACTTAATATAAAATTAATAAGTCTATTCTGAAGCGCTCGGTTTGACGAGGGGAAGAAACTCAGAGGCAAACCCCAAAATTTTCTTTACTTCTGCCTTCGGGCTTTTCACTGCTGTCGTCAGCGCGTTGGGAATTATTCTCATAATTTTAAATTTTTGTAACCTTTACAAGTAATGCCAATGGCTCAAATCTTACTCCAGACCGTTTGGTTTATACCTTGCTATCCACTCATCGGCGGAGTTCTGTCGATGCTGTGGTTTCCGGCAATTACCCGTCGCACGGGGCCAAGACCATCCGGTTACGTGAACGCCATCTTAACCTTGTTCGCTTTCTTACACGGCGTCATAGCCCTGACAGCTATCTGGAACCAACCGGCACAGCACCAGTTAATTCCCTGGCTGAATGTAGCAGGTTTAGACTTAACCATTCCCGTAGAAATCTCTACTGTCACCGTCGGCGCGACAGTTTTGATTACCGGACTGAACTTGCTGGCGCAGATTTATGCTTTCGGTTACATGGAAATGGACTGGGGCTGGGCGAGATTGTTTTCCCTGATGGGGCTGTTTGAAGCAGGGATGTGCGGCTTGGTACTGTGCAATTCCCTGTTCTTCAGCTACATGATTTTGGAAGTTCTGACTTTGGGTACTTACCTGCTAGTCGGGCTGTGGTTCAATCAGTCTTTGGTGGTGACAGGAGCCCGCGACGCTTTCTTAACAAAGCGGGTGGGAGATTTATTCCTGCTGATGGGAGTAGTCGCAATTCTGCCACTGGCTGGAACTTGGAATTTTGACGAGTTGGCTGTTTGGGCTCAGACTGCAAAGCTTGACCCCACTGTAGCGACGCTGTTGAGCTTGGCCTTGATTGCCGGGCCGATGGGTAAGTGCGCTCAGTTTCCCTTGCACCTGTGGCTGGATGAGGCGATGGAAGGCCCGCTGCCGGCGACGATTTTGCGGAACACCGTAGTTGTCGAAACTGGTGCTTGGATATTGATTAAGTTGCAGCCGGTGATTGCTTTGTCGCCGATAGGACTGAAGACAACTATTATTGTAGGCGCTGCGACGGCGGTTGGTGCTTCATTAATTGCGATCGCCCAAATTGACATCAAGCGCACGCTTTCCTATATAGTCAGCTCTTACATGGGCTTAGTATTTATCGCCGTCGGCACCGGACAAGCCCAGACAGCCCTGACATTAATATTTGCCTACAGCTTGGCAATGGGTTTGCTGGTGATGAGCATCGGTTCGGTAGTTTGGAACAGCATCACTCAGGATGTCCGCTCTCTCGGCGGTTTGTGGGCAAAGCGGCCGATATCGGCCATATCGTTTATTGTCGGTAGCGCTGGATTGGTGGGACTGCCGCCCTTCGGCTGCTTCTGGGCTTTAGAAGACTTCACATCCGGGCTTTGGCAAACTCATCCTTTGCTGTTAGGAATAGTGCTGTTTGTAAACGGCGTCACTGCTTTTGGGTTGATGCGCGTCTTCGGTTTAGTTTTCGGTGGCAAACCAAAGCAAATGACCGAACGCTCGCCGGAAGTTCACTGGCCTTTTATCTTGCCGATGACTGTTTTAATGGGCTTTACTTTGCACGTTCCGCACTTGCTGGCTGCGTGGCATTTATTGCCGGGGGCAAGTTTGAATTATACCGCAACTGGACTGCTAGTTTTGTCAACGGCGATCGGCAGCGGTGCAGGAGCATTTGTTTACCTGAACGAAAAATGGGAAAAACCGGTGCGAATTGGTTCTCAAGCTTTGCAAGACTTTTTTGCTTACGACTTTTACACTGCCAAACTTTACCGAGTAACAGTGATATTTGCAGTCGGTCTAGTTGCTCAAGTTATCTCTTGGATCGATCGCAATATTGTTGACGGTTTCGTAAATTTAATCGGTTTTGCAACGGTTTTCGGCGGGCAAAGCCTCAAATACAACGTTAACGGTCAAACTCAGTTTTACGCCCTAACAATTCTGTTCGGAGTTGCGCTTTTGGGACTGCTGATAAGCTGGCCGCTGCTAGCTCGCCTGTCGCTGATAGTAGGCGGGTAAAAAGATATAAATTTTAAGATTTTAGGTGACACTTTTAATCTAAAATCTTAAAAACATGAAGTCTTGCACAAAGATTTCCAACTCGTTCAAATAAGGCACATAAATGACCTCAAACAACAGACAATTCAATCTTTCCCGACGCAATTCCCTCAAATTTGTCGCAGGAGCCATTGGTACAGGGATACTTGCAGCAGGAGCAGGCGCTGATTTGGCTGCACCCGAACCAGCAATTGCTCAAAATGACTCGACTCCCGATGCAGCTCTGCAAAAGTTAATGGACGGGAACAAGCGCTTTGTTAACAGAAAACGCCAAAGTCCCAACCAAGACTTACCCCGCCTCGTCGAAGTTGCCAAATCTCAAAAACCCTTTGCTGCTGTTCTCGGCTGTGCAGATTCCCGCTTTCCTTCGGAGATTATTTTCGATCAGGGATTGGGAGATTTATTTGTGTGTCGCGTGGCCGGAAATGTTGCTACTCCCGAAGAAATTGGCAGCCTGGAATTTGGCACGCTGGTATTGGGAGCAAAAGTGCTGATGGTAATCGGGCATAAACGTTGCGGTGCGGTAGAGGCAACCATCAAAGGAGCTCAAGTTCCGGGTCAAATTGGCAGTTTGCTCGACGCCATTAAGCCGGCTGTAGAAAGCTCGAAAGGCCAAGCAGGCGATCATCTAGAAAATGCCTGCAAAGCCAATGTTGTGCTGCAAGCTAAGAGGTTGAAAGCATCTCCTGTTATCTCTAAGTTAATTGAGGAGAATAAACTGAAAGTTGTGGGTGGATATTACGATTTAGACACGGGTGCAGTCAATATTCTGGTTGAGTCTTGATGCAATTTTAAAGTTATAATTTGGGAAAAAAGTAAGCTCTAAATTCTCAAATTATCAACCATAAAAGCGTGCCAAATTGATAGTTAATATCAAATACAGCAGTTCTCAATAAAGTGAGGTATGCCCACGGAGGCCACGGAGGCCACGGAGGCCACGGAGGCCGCTTATCAAGCGTGTACCTCATGTTACTGAGAAAGGCTATAAGTTAGCATCGGAATAGTAAATTCGAGTTAACTGTCAACCGTCAACCGTCAACCGTCAACAATCATTCCGGTGCAAGCGGAATTGATATTACTCTTCACTCTTCACACATTATGCTTAGTGCCTTGCTCTGGTTGCCCGCGTTGGGCGCTGCGGTAGTCGGGTTTCTGCCCGGAAACATCAACGGGATGCGGTTGCGTTCCATTGCCTCAGCTTTTGCTGCTGTTGTTTTCCTGTTGAATATCTGGCTGCTGACTCAATTCGATCCCGCCCATGCGGGACTGCAATTTCAAGAATATTTGCCTTGGATTCCGCAATTAGGTTTGAGCTACAATTTGGGCATTGACGGCTTGTCTTTGCCGCTGCTGGTTTTAAGTGCATTGCTGACGCTATTAGTCATTTACGGCACTGGCGAAAAGATGGATCGCCCCCAGCTTTACTACGCTTTGATTTTGCTAATCAATGCGGGTGTTGCCGGAGCTTTGATGTCTCAAAATTTGCTGCTGTTTGTACTGTTTTATGAAGTAGAATTAATTCCTTTTTATCTATTGATTGCGATTTGGGGCGGAAAGCAGCGGGAATACGCTGCCATGAAGTTTTTGATCTACACGGCAGTTTCGGGACTTTTAGTGCTGGCGGCATTTTTGGGTGTGGCTTGGCTGAGCGGTTCTTTAAATTTCGATTACAGTGCGATTACCACTCAAGAATTGCCGAGAAATCTGCAGTTAATCCTGCTAACACTTTTGCTAATTGGGTTGGGAATTAAAATTCCCTTGGTGCCGCTGCACACTTGGCTGCCGGATGCTTACGTCGAAGCTTCACCAGCAACAGCAATTCTGCTGGGAGGGATTCTGGCGAAGTTGGGAACTTACGGTTTAGTACGGTTTGGCTTGCAGATGTTTCCCGAAACTTGGTCGATTATAGCTCCCGGTTTAGCGATTATCGGAACTGTGAGCGTGATGTACGGGGCTTTGAGCGCGATCGCCCAAAAAGACATCAAACGCATGGTAGCCTATAGTTCGATCGGGCATATGGGCTACATCCTGGTTGCCTGCGCCGCGGGTACGAAGCTGGCATTAATCGGTGCAGTCGGGCAAATGGTAAGCCACGGCTTAATTTTAGCTTTGCTATTTTATTTGGTAGGCATCATCGAAACCAAAGTTGGCACGCGGGATTTGGACGTGCTCAATGGTTTGATGAACCCGATGCGGGGTTTACCCACTGCCAGTTCCCTGTTAGTTTTGGGCGGCATGGCAAGCGCCGGAATTCCCGGCTTGGTGGGTTTTGTTGCCGAATTTTTAGTGTTTCAAGGCAGTTTCGCGATCTTTCCAATTCCCACTTTACTCTGCATTTTAGCTTCGGGTTTAACAGCAGTTTACTTTGTGATTCTGCTCAACCGCACCTGTTTTGGGAAGTTGGACAATGCCACGGCTTACTACCCTCCAGTTACGTTTGCTGAAAATATGCCGGCGCTGGTTTTGGCGGGCATCATTTTTGTGTTGGGAATTCAACCTGCTTGGCTGCTCAAGTGGAGCGAATCTACTACAAATGCGATCGTAGCCACTCTGCCGGCTGACAGAAATACCCAAGTTGCTATTAGCTATCCTGGGGAAAAGTCAGCGATTGAAATCGCATCTACACAAACGAATTCCGCCAGGGAATGAATTCCCTGTCTAATAGCGAAAGTCCTCTTAAGAGGACTAATGAGTTTTCTAGTCCTCTTAAGAGGACTTTAGCTGTGAGGCAGGGAATTCATTCCCTGCCGGACTTAGGGACTATCGGTTTTACGTTAAGTTCTCACCAATAGGCAGAGGCTGGAAGTAGATAAATATTCAATTTCACTCAACCAAAGGAAGAAACAATGGTACAAACTCCTAATAAACCAGCAACTAAACTACCTCCTTCCAAACACGAATTTGCCGAAATAATTCACAGGCTAGAAGCTGGCGGCGCGATGATTCCAGATACGCCGGAAAATCTGATGCAAATCATCGCTATCTGGAAAGCTTACGCGGTGCCGATGGACTTTTACTGGCGGGATTTGCTTTACATCGCCGAACGGGTATTTTTACACCCGCTTCCCTTCTTTAAATACTTCTTGCCCCAGGAGTATTTAGACTTGCAAAATCACTATTCGGGCGACGGTGCAGATTTGCGGGTGTGGCGGGGGACTGGAAGCGCCCACCCGGAACTTTTGGAGTTCATGGAAAAGGGAGAAACTGGCAAACTCCCGCGATTGTTTCACCATTTGTGGCACGATCGCATTAACATGGAATTTGCGGAAGAGTGCATGAGGGCGATGCTGTGGCACCGGGGCTTGTACGTGCCAACCAATCAATTCGATCCTTATTTGGACAGTGACGAATATAAGGCTAATGCCGATCGGGCAATTAAAGCTTACTTCAAAAAAGACCCGTTCATGCTGGCACTGCACAAAGCATTTCCAGAAATGTTTTTAGAACAGTGCCGCCAAATGTCTTATTACAGCAATCTCGGTTTATTCTGGGAAGTAATGGCACCGGTGTTTTTTGAAGTTTCGGATCTTTACGACGAAGGGAAAGTTACCACAGTCCCGCAGGCGATGGATTTCTTAGTAAATGGCATATTTGCCATCGCCGGACGCCCGATTTACCACCACGTTTACATCGACGGCGAGAAGTACGAAATTATCCCCAAATCTAAAGGTTTCACTTGGCTTTACGAAGCAGCGTTACCTTACGTGGAAGCTGTATTTTATCGCACTTCGCCATTCCGAGGCACCAAATCTTACAACGCTCAAGCTAGAGAAGTTCCTGACGACCAAAAAGACTTCCACTACGGAGTGCTTTATGCAGACAAATTCCCCGTAGGTACGGCGGGGATTCCGCCGACTTTGCTAGCACAAGATATGCTGCATTTCCTGCCGCCTTATTTGAAGGATTTCTACAAACAGCGCTGTCGCGGCGAAGATGATATCCTCAATCAAATTGGGGTGACATTTCAGCGATCAATGTATTGCGTAACTTCGGCGGTGATTCAAGCTTTGCGGACTGCTCTTTTGTATCCTTTAGATGATCCGAATCCAAAGCATTTGAAGGCAAATCGGGCTTTCTTTGAGTCTCAGATCGATCGCTTCTGTCGCCCGGAATACGGCATGAAATATGCTGCGAAGTTGAATAATATTCAGACTTCGGATTATAGGTAAAGGATGTTTGCGGGAGGCATCTTAGCTTCCAAGTCCGCCAGTCCGTTAGTCCGCCAGTCCGCCAGGGGTTGAAACCCCTGGCTCAAAGCTCAAGTCGGTTGAAACCGACTGGGAAAAATCAGAGCTTTTTAAGCCGTTTCAAAAGTCCTATAATATTAGATTAGTTGGTCTCAGAATTATTCATCTCTCTCTTCTCTTCCTCTGCGTTCTCTGCGTTCTCTGCGGTTTAATCATTCCGATATAAAAAATAACCAATAACTATGGACAGCAAACAGCTAGCCAAATATATCGAAGCAACCGATGGGATTTCCAAACCTTGGCTGTTGGTGCAACTGCGGCTGAAAAAATTGCAAGAAAGGCGATCGGAGATTTCTGCTGAAGAGTATATGACAGAACTTACCGACATTCACAAAGACTTAATGAATCTGGGGGAATGGTGGCTGGGTATCGAGGATGAAGTGTTTTAAAATTTAATTGAAAGTTCAAGTAGGATTAAGTCGATCGCACTTTAAAATTTCTCCATCAAATCTTTTTCTTGGGCATAGACATCTCGTAGCTGTTGCAGCGCCGCCCCAGAAATGACCGATTTAACAGTAGCTACCAAAAGGCCCCACTCCAGCAAGCTATCAACTGAAACAGCTTTTTTGAACTTGTGGGTGTAGAATTTCGTCCAAAATGCTGGTGCTTGCTTGCTTTTCCAGCGTTTGTACCATCTGCCAAAATCTTGAGGTGCGATCGGCTTTACTGCTAAAATAGGGGGAAAATCGGCGTAGCTGACAAACCGGCTGATGCCTTTGGCGTGCACGTAAACCATGTAGCGACAGCATTCGATCCGGTAAATCTCGTCTGCTGAGATATTGAACAGCAGTGCAACTGTTTCTTCTGTAACGAATCTCGCCAGCGGATGCAGGATAGGAGATTTATGAATTATTCTAGATTCTGCGATCGTTCGCGATTTTGCCGGAGTTTCTGATATCATGGCTAGTACACCTCTGGATATGGTTAGTAGACTTCTGGATATGGCAAATGCACTTTTTGATAGAAAGAAATAATCTGTCCAGATGAGGTTTGACAGACGATCGCCCTTTAGTTTTCCAGGCCGGGGGGCGATCGCTCTTTACATATAAAATTGTACGACGCAATTGCATCAACTGTCAAGCATGGGTTTAGTCAGGCTAAAAATTCGGGAACTAGCGGCGGAGAAGGGCTGGACGCTTAAGGAAGTATCCGATCGTTCCGGGGTAATTTATAGCACAGTCAGAAGCTATGCTCGTCGTCCTGAAATGGCAATGGTTGACTTTACTTGCCTGCGGAAGTTAGCTCGGACTTTTGATGTGATGATTGAGGATTTGGTTGAGGTTTTGGAGGAATAGGTCGATCGCCCTTTAGTTGTCCAGACCAGAGGCGATCGCTTTTTTAGATGCAATTATTTTAAAACGCAACTGCATTATTTGTCAAGCATGGGTTTAGTCAGAGTTAAAGTGCGAGAGCTAGCGGCCGAGAGGGGCTGGACATTCAAGGAGGTGGCTGAGCGATCGGGCGTGATCTATAGCACCATAACCAGCTATGCTCGTCGTTCAGAAATATCAATGGTTGACTTTACCGCCCTGTACAAGTTAGCGCGGGCATTTGATGTGATGATTGAGGACTTGGTGGAGATTATTGAGGAATAGGTCGATCGTTCGCGATTTTGCCGGAGTTTCTGATATCATAATAGACGCATCTCTTGATTGTAGGTGTGTACATCTTTTTGTTGTAGATGTGCAGGACAGAGATTATCTGTCCACATTAGGTTTAATAGGCGATCGCCCTTAGTTGTCCAGACCAGAGGCGATCGCTTTTTAAGATATCTAATATTAAACGACAGCAGATTGTCATTTGTCAAGTCAGTATGAGCAAAGGCTTAGTGAGGTTGCGGATTCGGGAGTTTGCTGCCCAGAACGGCTGGACACTTAAGGAAGTTTCCGATCGATCGGGCGTTGGTTACAGCACCATCAGAAACTACGCCCAATGTCAAGGCATGACAACCGTTAATTTTGCCTACTTGCACAGGTTGGCTCGCACGTTTGATGTAATGATTGAGGACTTGGTGGAGATTTTGGAGGAATAGGTCGATCGACCTTTCCACTTTTCCCCTATAAACCCTTGTGTTTCGTCTTGTCAAGACGCGCTTAAGCATTTTGCATCGCAGATAAAAGCTCAGCTTAAAGGTGCTAAGATTTAGTCTAAGTTGTTAATCTCCCGTTACCTTTGTGACTAGAGCCAGTACCGCCATTGGGGTTAGCCCCATAATTAAGGAACTTGTGCAGAAAAAGGCGCTAGCAACCAGGCTAACGCTCAAGGAAATCATCTATGTCGGGATGCTGGCGATCGACGAGTTGGACGAAAAGCGCTTGCAAGAGTTGGCTGACAAGGTACATCAGATGCAGGTAAAGGGGGAAATTTGAGGCGATGAGGGCGATTCCCTACGGGATAGCTACGCTTCACGCACTTTTGGTGAAGTGAGGTTCGGGGCGATCGCATATTCAAAAATTTTCCCGCCAATATTTTTCGTATACATAAGCATCTCGCAGTTGTTGCAAAGCTGTTTCTGAGAATAGGGATTTGACTACAGCTACCAAGAGGCCCCATGACAACTGTTTATCCACAGTAATAGCGTTTTTGAATTGATGTATTTGACACTCCCCGGTCTAAAGACACGGGGATTCTTAAGGAGAAACTTTGGGGGATGAATCCGCCCAAAGTTTGATTC
>NZ_JAUBOZ010000168.1:0-10097 GCF_036700475.1 Microcoleus sp. T2B6
ACTGGGAGACTAAAGTCTCCCTCGCCCTTTCATCCCTGGACTAAAGTCGCAGGGTTTTCAGGGTATTTCTTATAAAATTTACCTCATGCCCGAACGTTAATTTTTAGGAATTCCTAACGGGTTCATGCTCAGTAACACAGAATTTCCGATATTTTGATTCACTATTGTCTCGGACGATCGACTTCGAGTCGCACTCTTGCAGTGTATGCTGCCCGTTGGGGGGTGCGGAATCTGGGATTGGGCGGATTTGGTATCAAAAGCTCTCTAACGCCACACTCGCCTTAAATTCAACACAAATCCTGGCAATACATCTTCCCCGGATAACTCGGTTGGATTAATTAATATTTCTACTTCTGTCTGTTGTCTGTAAATCTCTACCCGTTGGTTTTGCGGGTCAATTAACCAGCCCAATCTCGCACCATTGTCAATATATTCTCGCATCTTGGTTTGGAGGGTGGAGAGACTGTCAGATGCCGAGCGCAATTCTACCACAAAGTCGGGACACAGGGGAACGAAGCCTTTACGTTCTTTTGCAGTTAATGCTTCCCAGCGAGTTCTACTCACCCAAGAAGCATCGGGAGAACGGCGAGCACCATTGGGGAGGATGAATCCAGTAGAAGAGTCAAAGCCTTCTCCTAAATCTTCGTTTGCTTCGCACCAGCGATCAACTTGCCCGCTGATACTGAGGTTGCGGCTTCCTGATTCTCCTCCTGTGGGTGGATTCACTATTAATTCTCCTTGTGATGTTCTTTCTAATCTCAAGTCGGGATTTGCCAATGCTAAAGCCTCGAATTGTTCGCAACTTACCAGCAGGGCGATCGCATTTGGCAATTCTATAGAGATGGTTTCTGGTTGAGTAATTGTTTGTACCATATTCAATTCCAGGGTTTTTTAGGTAGAAACTGGCAACAAGAAAAGAGTTAAAAACGGTATTGTGTATGGTGCGTCGCTGTGTGATTTTCAAGCTGATTAGCAGATTGTCGGTGGCGACGCACCCTACGGTATCTACAGGTTTTTGACGGAGGGTGCAATCTGTCAGATACTTTCTACAACTGTCCGAAACCTTTTTTAGGCTTATCTTTTTTCTTTTTCTTCTTCTGCTGGGCACCCATATAGCCACGGGAACCGGGCTGCATTCCGGGGCCACCCATTCCGGGCATTCCGGGCATTCCGGGCAATCCTCCCATTCCTGTAAAGTTGCCTTGACTCATTTGCTGCATCATTGTACGCATTTTCTGGAAATCGCTCACCAGCTTAGTTACGTCGTTTTCAGCGTAGCCTGCGCCTTTGCCGATGCGGCGGCGGCGGGATGGAGAACTGGCTAAAAGTTCGGGGTTGCGGCGTTCTTCAACTGTCATCGAATTAATCATGGCTTCGGTGCGTTTTAGCTGCACTTCTCCCTGCCGCATTTGTTCGTCTGAAAGTTTGTTCATCCCCGGAATCATTTTCATGATGCCGCCGAGGGAACCCATATTTTTTAACAGTCTGGTTTGTTTGAGAAAGTCGGTAAAGTCAAACTTTGCCGTGAGCATTTTCTCTTGCATTTTCTCGGCATCGGCGATGTCGAATTCTTCTTGCGCTTTTTCTACTAGCGTCAAGACATCGCCCATGCCGAGTATTCTCGATGCCATGCGATCGGGATAAAATGGTTGCAATGCTTCCACTTTTTCGCCGACGCCGACAAATTTAATCGGCGCGCCGGATATTTGCCGCACGGATAAGGCTGCACCGCCGCGACTGTCGCCGTCTAATTTGGTTAAGATTGCGCCGGTAATGCCGATTTGTTCGTGAAAGGTGCGGGTTAAATTTGCTGCTTCTTGGCCGGTCATGGCATCAACAACTAACAGCGTTTCGTGGGGTTGCACTGTTTGTTTGATGCGGCCCAATTCTGCCATCATGTCTTGGTCGATTTGCAGGCGGCCTGCTGTATCGACGATGATGGTATCAATGCCGATTTGTTTGCCGTGTTCGATGCCTTGGCGGGCAATTTCTACGGGGTCAATGTCTTTGCCTAATTCAAATACGGGTACGTCGATTTGTTTGCCGAGGGTTAGCAATTGGTCGATCGCGGCTGGTCGATAAATGTCGGTTGCGACTAGCAGTGCGGTACGATTTTGTTTGCGGAGGTGCAGCGCTAGTTTGGCGGTAGCTGTGGTTTTCCCGGTTCCTTGCAAACCTGCCATCAGGATCACTGTGGGCCCGGATTCGGCGGTGGCGAGGGGTACGTTGGTTTCCCCCATGACGCGCACGAGTTCGTCGTGGACGATTTTGATGAATTGTTGGTCGGGACGGACGCCTGAAACGACTTCTGCGCCTTGTGCTTTTGCCGCTACCTCTGAGATGAAGTTTTTGACGACTTGGAGGTTGACATCGGCTTCCAGGAGGGCGCGGCGGACTTCTTTGAGCGCGTCTTGGATGTTGGACTCGGAGATTTTATTTTGTCCGCGCAGTTTTTTCCAGGTGGATTCGAGTCGATCGGCAAGGGCTTCAAACATAGGGCATTGTTGGCTAGTCAGTCTTTTTAATTTTAGGCTAAATGGGGCTGTTTGGATTAATGTTTTGCTAATTTTTCAATAATCCTTTCAGGGCGGGCTAGAAGCCCACCCCACAAGCAAATTATTCATGTGTTGTGGAACAGGCATCTTGCCTGTTCCTAAAACTGCTATAAGATGTGAGTTTTTACGCGGATTGATGCTGAAACTACTTCAAATTCATGTAGTAGGGTACGTTTTGACAAACCCTACTTTATGGAATAGGATTAAAGTATTTCCGTCACCTTGCCACAATTTTAATGTCTGCTTATGCCCAAAAAGATTCGAGAACTCAAAAGCCTGCTGCTAAAAGCTGGGTTTACTTATCGTTCGGCAAAAGGCAGCCATACAAGATGGGTTCATCCCTTACTACTATCATGAACCAATTACCATTGCTGGAAATGATGGCGATGATGCGAAACTGTATTTAGAGAGAAGAGAAGTTAATCGAAAAATTGGAATAGTGAAAGCAATTGAAGAAGAGGAACCTGAATCATGAAATTACCTTATATAATTGTTATTCAATGGTCGGATGAAGATAACTGCTACCTAGTTCACTTACCTGATTTTCCATCTCAGCAGTTCCACACTCATGGAGATACCTACGAAGAAGCTTTGCAGAATGCAGTAGAGGTATTAGAGCTTTTAGTTGAAGAATATCAGGTAGATGGTAAATCTCTCCCTGAACCTAAAACTCTAGTAGAAAACTTGCTGTTTGCTTGATTATTGATTTGAAGCGATCGCCCTTTCCCAAAAAACAGGCGATCGCTCTTTTATGTAGAAGGGCGATTGTTTTTATATTTGGATGTTTTGAAGTTATTTGATGTTGGTTTTTATGTATTCTGCGATCGCGGGTTGGACTGTGAAGAGGGTGCGATCGCCCTTTTGGACTTTTTCGATTAATAACCTCCGTCTCAAGGATTCGACGGCTTTGAGGAATTCTGAAGGGGATAATTCCAGAAGGGCTGGCTTTTTGGAGATTTCGACTGCTTTGATTTGATTTGCCAACCAGGACATTACTTGTTTTTCGGAGTCGGACAAGCGCTGAAAATGTTTGTGCAATAAATATTCTAAGTCTCCTAAAACTAGGCTATCATAGGATAAAAATTCAGCAATATTACCGCTAAATAAGTCTTGAATAGCAGCAGCTACTGTATTCAACCACAAGGGATTTCCTCGGTAAATGTCTATCAATTCTGACCATTTTTCAGATTCGGCTAGGCCTTTTTCTGTGAATATTTCTCGCGCGGATTCGCCTAAACCATTGAGTTGCAATGTTTGACAATTTTTCGGGTGGCTTTCTAATGCTGCAATTTCTCTGGGTTTTTCCCAACTAATCAAAACGATGCAACTGTTGTGACAGGATTCTGCTATTTGTTTGAAGAAAGTGCCATAGTTTTCATAGCCTGGTTTGTAGTTTCCTGCTAGTTGTTGGCTGCTGAAAATTGTTTGCACATCATCGAGGATGATGAGACAGCGGTGCGATCGTAAATATTGTAGGGGCAATCCCCCCGTGGTTGCCCTTTCTTCGGGGGCGGCGATCGCCCTTTCTTCGGGGGCGGGCACGGGGGCACCGCCCCTACAGAATTGAATTAAGTCGGTTTGGAGTGTTTGGAGGGGTGGCGCGTCGCGGAGGCTTCGCCAGATTATACAGTCAAATTCATATTGAATGTGTTGGATTAGTTGGAGTGCGATCGCACTTTTGCCGCTTCCGCTTAATCCTAAGATGCTGATGAGACGGGTGCGGTTTTCCAAAATCCATTGTTTGAGGGTGGTGAGTTCGGATGTGCGATCGTAAAATGTCGAGATTTCTGGTGCGTCGTCTAAGTCGATGCGGGGCTGTTTTGCTGTTGGTTGGGGGTTTTGAGGTGTTTTGGGCGATCGGACTTTTTCACGACAAACATTAAGGTTTTTATTAACTGTTACATTCTCACCTGTGATATTTTCAACAATAGTTGATTGATAATTATAAACTATACCCTGCTCTAATACAGTCCTAAAATTTGCTTTAGTAATATTTTTTCCTAATCCTTTAGAAAGTATTGTCCAAAGTTGTGATCCGACATTTCTGACATGACTTGGACTTGAGTAAACTTCTTGAGCAATTTGCGTGTAAGTTGTGTCTTGTAACGTTCCCCGCAAAATAGCTTCTTGCACATAATCTAAATGCTTTCCCGTCTTAGCAAAAATTAGCTCATCTGCCCGTGTCAAAACTTCGGCAATATCCATAGATTAGGGAGAAGCTGGAGTTTACGCCATTCATTATACCTGACATTTCGTACAATTGTGACATTTTTGATTTTGTCATCTATCTAAAGTCAGGACTTTTCCTACACAGCTCATCCTTTATATTAATTGGTTAAGGTATTAGCAGGATATTTATATGAAGCGAGTGCGGTGGCTCAGCGGTTTGTTCTCGGCTGGGGTGTTGTCTTTTAGTTTAGCGACAGTTGGCGCACAAGTGGCACAGGCCCAGCGCCCGATCTTTTTGCTCGAACTCAACTGTGTTCATAGAGGGTTTCCGAATTATCAAGAACAAGCTCGGGATGTTTCCATAGGTAGAGAAATATACACCAGTCGTTTGTTGATATGGGCGAGTAACGGAGCTGGTTGGACTTGTCAACTTCCTGGTGGTCCCGCCTCTCTCCGAATAGAGTATGGAGTTGCGGATGGGGATGGTCTACCCCCTGCGAAAATAGATGTTTATGTAGATGGAAATCAAGTAGCTTCCCAAGTAGGAAAAGATGGAAGGGTCAATACAATGCTGGTAGATGTCAGTAACGGAAAAAGTGTGGCTGTTGATATCTATTGCTCTAGGGCAACAAATTGTAGCAATAAATGGTACTACTTCTTCTGGCTCGCTATTATACCAGGGGCAGGCTCTCCAGGGAGTAGATAAATTATGAGTATTAGCCGCCGTCAATTTAACCGGCTCGTCATATGGGGTGGCGCTTCTTTTACTGCTTCCGCAACATCGGGCATCTTCTTCCCCAAACCTGCCGAAGCTTATTCCCTAGAATTTCCGATTAGTGCTTTATCAGCCGATCGCGTTTTCAACGGTATTCAAAAATATTGTGGAGCACAGCCCATCCCCGGCGTTCTAACACCAATATTACAAGGCAATACTAATGTTAGCAGTAAAGTAGATCCAGCAGCGGCCAACGCTATTCGCAGGGCAGATAAAGAATTTGTTGATCGCAACTTTACCAACAAAAGAACCGAATTAGCCCTAACTGGCAGCGGTTCCAATTTTGCTGCTGATACCAGTCGGCTGTGGGGCCGGCAAAGACAGGAGCAAGTGGGCCCGAATGTTGGCTTTGGGTTTGTACAAAAGTGGGAAGATCAATATAGCGATGCCAAAATTTCCGGGCCGACAATGTGCGCTATTCATAACGCTCAACAAGTCTTAGCCGATCAAAGATTAACACCTCCAGAAATCGCGGCTTCTGTATTGCCAACTCGATCGCGAATAGATGATACAACAGCTTGGGGAGGGGATGCGGATGCGTCTGCTGGGAGGAATCCTGGTGCTGTTTTTGCTCAATACAATACAGCCGCCGGTACGGTGACATCTCGCTACGATTTAGTTGAACCTGGGCCGAGAGGTTTTGGGCGTGTTGAGTTTACTATTGAAGCCGAAGATCAGCCTCGGCGGGTGATTTTGGTGACGGTGAGGTTTTAGGGAGAAATCAGCATTACGAAAATCCTGTAGGGGCGGGTTCGCCAAGATTTCTAATTCACATCCAAGGTATTTATAAACCCGCCCCCACCCACGAATAGGGCCGGGGCGGGTTTATTTGGCCTGTTTGTTTCTGTCAAATATTGTTGGTGAACCCGCCCCTACCTTATGGATGGGGCGGGGCGGGTTTATTTTACCTGTTTGTTTGTGTCAAATATTGTTGGTAAACCCGCCCCTACAGGATTAATTGCAATCCGATCGTCGATTATATCATAACGTTTATTGTCTTTGCAATTGCCCAATCAAATCTAATGCTTTTTGAGCATCTGCATTCATTCCTTGAGCCCTAAATAAACGAGCCGCTTGCTGCAAATCTGCGATCGCCCCTTGTCTATCTCCCATTCTCACCAACGTAATTCCTCGGTTAGCAAAAGCCTTTGCATAATTGGGATTGAGTTGAATTGCTTGAGTGTAATCAGCTAATGCAGAGCGATCGTTATTGATGCGAAACAGCGCTAATCCTCTGTTAAAATAAGTGTTGGCGCGACCCGGATTAATTTGCAGCGCTTGATTGAAATCGTCGATCGCCCCTTTTTGATCGCCCAAGTCCGAAAGTGCTAATCCTCGGTTGTTGTAAGCCGCTGCAAAGTTTCTATCCAAGCGGATGACTTGAGTATAATCTGCGATCGCCCCCGGTTTGTCTCCCATTGCTGACAAAACCAGCCCCCGATTGTAGTAAGCGTCAACATAACCGGCATTTAGGGCGATCGCCTTGCTATAATCAGCGATACTCTTGGGCATTTGTCTCAAATCGGAATAAGCGAGGGCTCGATAGAAATAAGCTTCCGCGTAATCAGATTGAGTTTGAATTGCTTGGTTAAAATCGGCAACAGCCCCTGACAAATCTCCCCGATCAAACCGAGTTAAACCTCGAACGTAATAAGTCTTAGCATCTTGCGGATTATTGAGTTTCAGAGGTGCATTAGCGGTTGGAGAGGTATTTATCAAAAGAGCCGAACGATTTAATCCCGCCTCCGATAATTTAGCTAGAAAAGTGTTAATAGGAATTGCTGAATTAAATCCTGTTTTAATATCGGCTAAACCTGTAATAACTTTTCCGTCAATGACAGGATCGTAATCCCGATCGCCCTCTCCATGAACTCCAACTACCCGCCCTTCTCCATCAAATACAGGCCCTCCACTCATTCCCCCTTTCGTGACAGCATTGTAGCGCAAATTATACCCTTGGGGATGACTTGAAATTCTGCTTGTAACGAAGCCCGGCACAAACTCGAAATTGCGCTCTTTTTGGTGCTGGTTTCTGCTAGCCGGAATACCTGGATAGCCAAACACAAAAATTTGTGTAGCAACTGTCGCTTGTTCGGAATCGCCGAAAGTGACAACAGGATAAGAATCTGCACTGTTAAATGTTACCACTGCTAAATCGGGAGCATTCTGACCTTTCTGTAATAGTACACGACGGGTTACTGGATAGTTTTTTCCCGTATGACTGCGAATTGTATAGGTAAGTTTATCATCATCAACTACATGGTTAGCTGTCAGGAGAGTGTAGGTTGTACCTTGTTTTGCAATAATAAATCCCGTTCCACCACGCTTATCCGATCTGTTAATTTGAACGGTGACAGATTCAGCGAATTTGGCAATTTCTTGGGGAGTTTTTGCGAAAACAGGTGCTGCTGCAAAGACGACTATTCCTGCTACTGTTACTGTTCCTGCGAGGATGCTGGCGAGGGAATCAAACCGCGAATAATCCCTATTCATAGATATTTGCTGAAGAGTAAGATTTTTTATACTTATGACTTACGCATGGGAGTCCAGAAACCGGGTTTTTTGCCCCGAAGACCCGTTATTACCACAGATTCGGTAAAAAACCCGGTTTCTTTGGTCGAAATGCGTAAGCCCTAATACTCCGAATAGTATAGATTAAAATAAAATTTCTGAAAACCAGAAACCCTGGATGTTTTCAGATGATTGCGATTTTTATGACATTTCGTACATTTCGTATATTCCGGCCATTGCCGGCATTCCTAGGCCATAATTTATTTGTATATCTTCTAGGTTAACCAACTCGAACTGCATCCCGAAACACTTTCAAAGCTTCTTTTTCTTCAGACATTTGCAGGCATCTCCCCAGCAATTCTAGATCCAAATCCGGCAACAGCATACTCCGAGAAACGCGATCGTAATCCTCCGAGTTCAGTTGGTAAATCGAAAATACTCCGTCTTCCCAAAACCAAACTTCTGCTACGTTAAATCTGCGGTAGTATTCCAGTTTATTAATAGTTCCGCTAGTAAAAACAATTTCGATCGCCAAATCGGGTGTTTCTCGCTGCCGTCTGTCTTCGCCAAAGTAGTAAGATAAATCTGGTTCCTTGCTGCTGCCTTTTGCTTCCCCTTGGAGTGTAGCGCTACCCGTCGGTCTAAAACTAATATCTTTTTCTACGAAAAAGGTCATTAACATTCCTGCCAGCAGGCATTTAATGGTTTCATGTTCCGGCGAAAGTGTCATAATTTCCACATATCCGTCGAGGTAAGACAAGCGAACACTGCGAGTGTACTCTAGCAAGGAATCCAAAGCTTTGAACTGTTCCCAAGTCATCGATAGCGGCAAAATCAACCGCTGTTCCGGGAGTGCAGTTAATTTGGGGTGAGTGGCAATGGTCATATATACTTTCCCCGAGTTTGAATTTCTACTTTTAGATTAGCATAAAAATATATAAAGGGAGAAATTGGGGACTTCGAGCGCTCTTGTTCCCCCCTTGTTAAGGGGGGTTAGGGGGGATTTTGCCCGTCTAATTCCCTACAAATAATTAAGTCAAAAACTGGAATTGAGAACCGTTAACTGCCAAAGCAAACGGACTTGCCTGTTCAAATGCCCCGACAAGTTCAAAGTTATCCACATTTAAAATTACCCCCAAAATCCGTCCGTCTCTTTGGTTGCTAATCACCATGTCGTTGATAATTCCGTCGTTATCGTAAGCAATCAAATTGTCGTCTTCAAAGAAAAGGTCTAGTTCTGTTAAACCGTCCGTCAAACCAATACGATCGCCCTCGTCAAAGTTAAAATCGGTAACGACATCTGCTCCATCTATACCAAATGCTTCATCGTTGCTTCTGAGGACGAATATGTCACCACCGAGGCCTCCCGTGAGCACGTCAACTCCCCGATCGCCCCCGATGAAATCGTCGCCCTCATTGCCGTCTAAATCGTCGTCTCCTTGCCCTCCCCGCATGATATCGTTCCCGAACCCTCCGAAGATAAGGTCATTTCCGGCGTCGCCCCTAACTACATCGTTGCCATCATTTCCATCCACTATATCGGCATCTTTGCCACCGTAAAGGATGTCGTTCCCGCCGTTACCTGCGATAACATCATTGCCGTCATTTCCCAACAATCTTTCGTTGGAATCGAAGGAACCTGCTATGGTATCGTTGCCGCCGAGTCCCCAAACTCCCCAGGGGAAAGAGAACAAGTTTCCTGCTCCTACGTCGATATCATCTGCTGTAGCGAATCCCAAAAGACGTGGGCCGCCGCCAGCAAATACAGGAAATCCTGTCGAATCGGCGATGAGATTGTTAACCGTTAAAGCCATAACTATGTCCTTTCAAAAATCATGTTATCTGTATTATATATGTTAATTCTTGCCTTGCCAAATAGCAAGTTATATGGTAATTTCTATCGCAAGTTTATTTGCTAAATTAGTGACCACCAACCTGTTTGCCAATTGGTAATTACCAATTGGTAATTACCAATTACCAGGGCTACGCCTCATTCAACCCAAACCTGCTATAGGGAGCATCTCATATTTGTAAAAATACTTCTTCTGGCTCCTTCCTTCTTCTGGCTCCTTCCTTCTTCCTCTTTC
>NZ_JAUBOZ010000169.1:0-9976 GCF_036700475.1 Microcoleus sp. T2B6
GGTCTGACCAATTCTTTTTTAAGAACTCTCCGAAAGCCTCTTGACAAAAGACTTACAGCCTTAACTTGTCACCAATGCTCTTGCCAGTCGAACTTTTTACCATTGCCATTGCCGTTGCGCTTGTTCAACTGAGCTTGAATATCCAATCCCAGTTTTTCGCGAATTGCGTGGCCAACCTTTGTCGAAATACGGCTATCGCGACGCTGAATTGTCACGCCGTACTTCTTATGAATTGTATTGCGAATCTGTTTGACTAGCTCGCCAGCAAGTTGCTCGGAGCTGAGGTTAGGTTGAGGTTTTGATTTTGCTCCATTGTTACTGCCGACAGTTTGACTGTTCTGTTTTTCAGGTGGCTTAGATTTAGCAGGCACTGGTGACTGAGAGCGAGTGGGAGTGGCTGCGGTTTGCTTTTTACTTGTGACCATGATTGACAATTTAACTTGCATAACATCAATTAATGAGTGCCGTTAGGCACAATTACCCCCTCCAGTAGAGGGGGAGTATTTCGCTCATTAGCAGGAAGCTAAATTTTAATTATGTTAGTTAAACTTTTATGTTAAATATCCTCTATTTAGATGTATAACCTCATGAAATTTTTCACTGCTTGGTCTAATTTAAGAGCGACTCAAACTCAAATATTTGCCCTCGAATATTACAGTGCAGATCGCCAAAAAATATTGTCATCATTTCATCAGTACGCCAGTGAGTGTTGTTTACCTGTTTATTATTGGAATCCTGGCTATGCAACTCTTCAACAGGTGCGGTGTTTGGATAAACATCTCCCGAATTTAGGTGGTCATTCTGATATGACAACCGTTTCAGATCCTTTTCATCAGATGGATAATAGTGAATACGTCTTATGCAAAACTGAGCTATCTGTCGAGAGTGATGTCCTGCAATTTCTGCTGGAAAATGACTGTCCCGGTATCTTTTTGTTAGAGGATATTTTGGACTCAGAGAGTAGCGAACAGCCTCTTATCCGCCGTTATTCTCAATTGGCTAACGCATTCTTTGAGCTGAAAGGGCGTTGGGCCAACCAATATTGGGTACTGCTGGGTGAGTACATCCAACTGCCATCAAAGCTAAGGCCATTAATTCCTCTACTCAAATGCCCGTTACCAGATCGTTTTGAAGTCGAAGTTCTTGTAGATAATTTTTGCGATCGCAATTGTTCCCTTGATTTTGGTTCAGATGCGGTAGCTGCTAAAAAACGGCTGGCTGTTTCTAGTCTAGGGCTGCCAACTGCTGAAATTGAATTAGTGTTAGATCGATCGCTCTCTGTGACCGCTTCCGTTGTCCAAATCGCACAGTTGGTATTAGAGCATAAGATATCGCAACTTCGAGACCAGGGGTTGGAGTTCATTGCTTCTCCAGACGTGCCTCATGCTGGCGGTTTAGATTTATTAGACGCTTATTTGAGCGAAGTCGTAAAGCTGTCAGAAGCTGATGCCAAGAAATATCACCTCAGACCTCCCAAAGGAATGCTGCTGTGGGGGCCGCCGGGGACGGGCAAAAGTTTGAGTGCAAAGCTAGCTGCTAAGAAGCTAGGTTATGCGCTTTTAGCAGCAAGTTGGGGCAATATTATAGGTTCCTCTAATCCAGATCGCGCTCTCAATAAAATGCTGGATACAGCCGATAATTTGGGCGGCTGCGTGCTGTTCTTTGACGATTTTGACAAGGGTTTTTCTGGCTGGGAATCAAATGCTGATGGCGGTGTAGCTAGGCGGCTGTCGCAGAAATTGCTCACCTGGATGCAGGAGCATGAGAGTCCCGTGTTAATGTTAGCTACTGTTAACCGCTTAGAAATGCTGCCGGCTGAACTTATCCGCAGATTTGACGACGGCGGAATCTGGTTTGTGGATTTGCCACACAGCGGCGCTCGCTATGAGATTTTCAATTTGCACTTAGCTAAGTATTTCCCAGAGCAGTTTGGGGAGGGAAAAGAGAACCTTTGGAGCGACAGGCAGTGGTATTCGCTACTATCTGATTATGCCGGAGCAACGAGTGCTGAAATTGCGATCGCAGTTAAGCGCTGCGCTGAACGAGCTTATTGTGAAGGGCGACCGGGTAAAATTGAATTGGCCCATTTGCGTTATCAGAGAACTCAATTTGTGCTGTCGTCTGAGCGTTCTTCTGAAGATATCCAGGGGATTCGGAACAAAGCGTCCTTTGCTCGGCCTGCTTCTGGGGGCGATCGGTCTAAATTTGTGGCGGCAGAGCAAGAGTTATTCGAGTATCGGCCATCTGCTTACGATCAAACTTGAGTGCATGATAAATCGCAATAGCATCGGTTCGTTTTCTCCCTACTCCCACTCCCCCATCTTTCCCCGTTAATCTCTTACCCTCCCCAACTTTCCATCACCTTAATTTCTACCTCGCAAGGAATCGGAGAGAGAAATTTATTCCCGGCTCTCACCATACATTTTTTAAGCATTGCTTTAACGTGGTTTACTTCTTCGATAGGACTCTCTATTAAAATTTCATCGTGAACCACACAAATCAGTTTAGCATCCGTGCAGCTTAGAGGTGAAAAAATGAGAGCAAGAGCGAGTTTAGTAATGTCAGCGCTCATCCCTTGAATTGGGTTATTTAGCATTTCGTTAAGCAGCGGTTTAGTATCTTTTGACCATAATCTCCTTCTGCCTAAGACTGTCCGACTCTCTCGAATACCTCGGCTCCAGGCGCTCCGAACTTTGCTGTGAAATTGTTTGATACCTGTATAGGATTCAAAGAACTTCTTACGAAAGTGTGAAGCTTGTTGCAGCGTTAAAGTGACTCCATGCTCTGCTTGAGCCATATTCTTAAATTTCGTAACTCCCATGCCATAAATTAAACCGAAGTTAATGATTTTACCGAGCTGTCTGTCTTCGAGAGTAATTTCAGATAAGGGTTTTGCCAGCACCAAAGAAGCTGTCAGAGAGTGCAAATCTTCCCCTTGAGAGTAGGCTTTCACCATCGTGCGATCGCCGGAAACCTTCGCCATGATCCGCAGTTCAATCTGGCTGTAATCGGCTTTGAGCAGGACGTAACCGGGTGCAGCTTTAAAACACTGTCGGGTTTCCTTATCTCTGGGGATATTGGTTAAATTTGGCTCTCGACAACTAAACCGTCCTGATCTAGCACCAATCTGAAACCAATTGGGATGAATGCGCCCTGTAATCGGGTGAATGCGTTCAGGTAAACCCAGAGTAAAAGTATCGATACGAGCCGATAAACTGCGGTATTCTAACAGTGCTTGAATAACGGGATACTCGCCTTGCAAAGGAATTAAATGTTGAGAGCTAGTGGAAGTAACAGGAATACCTTTTTCTTGCAAAGCCGCTAAGACTTGCTTGGGAGAGCGAGGATTAATTGTATCCGTAAATTCGGGCAGCAGAGAGATTTGTTGGTGAGGGTTAGGTCGATGGAGTTGCGAATTAATTTGTTTTAAAAGAGAGTCGCGTTGGTGGCAGAGCTTCACTCCCAAAACTCTCCACTGTTCTCTATCTAAAAGCATTCCGTTGAGTTCCATAGAAGCCACCGCAGGCAGACAAGCAAACTCTAGTAAAGCAGTTTTCCAAAGCTTAGAAGCTTTCAATTTTTGTTCGAGAACAGCAGCCAGCGGGAGTAAAATTGCAGCATCGGTAGCAGCATATTGCAGTTGAGCGAGTGTTAAGTTTCCTGACCAATCGCTAACTTGCTGCGTTTTGTCTAGATTTACTTTGAGCAAATTCTCAGTGACAGCCTCTAAGGACAGATACCGTTTTAGTCCAGCCGTCAGCACTCGGTAAGCCAAATAGGTATCGAAAAAGGGTTTGGATGGTTCCAGTCCGGCAAAAGCGAGCATTTGCCATTCAAATTTGAGGTTGTGACCTACCTTTAGTGCAGGACTCGCTAAGAGCAAGCGTAATGGTTCGAGAGAACTCGGTTCAATTGCCCATAAATCTACAATGATTACTGGATGGTCAGGAATGGCAAGTTGTAACAATCTAATTTTGGCTTGGTAGGGGTCAAGCCCTGTCGTTTCGCAGTCTATACCGATGATTTTTGCTTGTTGGAATGGTTGCAGGGCTGTTTCAAGATTGAAAGCAGTATCGATTAGTTGGTAAGGAGTTTTAAGTGTAACTGGGAACTGAGCTATTTTAAGTTTCTCGGGCGTCAAAGAAGTTGGAATAGCGGTTGATTGTTTCTGCTGGTTTAGCGGAGTAGGTTTCATAATTACTTGCTTTTCTAAAAAAAATGAAAGGCTATCTTTCTGTCAATAATGCACGAAGTTTTACTATTGTTAAGCCGGTATTCGAGATTAGGTAGCTTGAGGATAATGGGTTTTATTTGGGAAGTATACGAGTTTTAAGTCAATACGCTTGGACTCAGAACAATGTGACTTCCTTTCACAAGTCGGGAATTCCAAAAAATCCGTGAAATTAAATTCGTCTGAAAGCGCTAACCCAAGCGTATTGAGTTATTATTCGGTTTTTTGTAAATCAATTTAAGTCCTGAACTTTAGAAATAAGGTAAAAGACATAAAGGATGGCGGTTGGTCTAAAAACAACCAGGGGTTGCCTGGTTTTCATTGAAAATAGTTGCCAACTTTAGAGTCGGTAACAGTTAGTTGTTTTGGCTATCCCAAGTGCCACCTAAAAAGTCGAAACCTGGTTTGCCATCTGTAATCTTTTTACAGACGACTGCGTTAGCGTCTGTTGCCATTAAAAGCAAAATGCTTGTTAGAGCGATAGCGAGCAGTTTTTTCATAACGGTGAACTCAGATGTATGAACTTCACCGATGCAGCACTGTTAAGTGCGACTTTAATTCGGAACGATTAGATTAAAAAAAAAAAATTAGAGGAAGGTGGATGGGAAAATTTTGTTTGAATTTAAATTTAAAGATTATGACTATAATGTAACTGAGTTTCCCACTTACCGAGCTTTTTTATGAGTAACTCAATTCCCTCCCAGCCGCAATCCACAATAGATGATACAACCCGTTATCCGCGCTTGATGGAACTGATAGAAGCAGAAGATACAGCTAATGGAGAAGTTGGCTGCGGTCGGAATTTGGGTAATAAACCTTCAGTTTATCTGAAAACCGGCGGTATCAATATCTCTGATGAAAAGCTAAGAAATTTGTTAAGGGAGTATTTAGGTCATTTATTGATGGAGCTAGATTTTGACTCAATCATCAACCAGGTCAGTCATTTCGTAGAGTCATTAGTCGTGCAGGAACACACTCAATTAGAGCAGACAAGACCGGCATTAATGCTCTTAGAATCAGTTTTTGAGCAGATTCCTGCGAAAGAACTCAAACAATGTATTGAGTCAGAATTGGGGGAGTTTTGTTCGGAAACTGCGATCGAGGAAATTGTTCAGTATACTGGTCAAGTGATTCACTATTCAATTCTTCAACCTCGACATAAGTGGCCCAAACCTATTTGGGTACTAAGTGCTCTTGAGAAGGTGTATATTGCTCAGGCATCTAGTTTAGATGCAGCAATTGCCGAAGTTAAAGCACAATATCCCCACGAAACCGGAGAGCTGCAAGTAATCAAAGTCGGAGGTGTTCTCGCACCCAACCAAGTGATTTGCTTGGACATAATGAAAAATTTAAAATAAAAATGCGGAAGGAATTTGGTAGCTTTGAACGCATCCCAATCTGCGTCATATCCCCTTTCTTAAGCATGGGGATTCTTTAGCTTTTAGTTCCTACTCCCTCTTAAAAGACATTTTTACAGGCTTGTAATTGACTGTTTTGATTTTTATCGGCTTAGTTGGAAACCCACTTGGGGCATGATTAGTTCATTTAGATCGATCGCGAGAGTTACTTTAATAATTTCTCAGCTCGCTTGTACACAAGAGCTAGTTTTTTAGTACAATAATAACAACGATTGCTATTCCCTGTTATTAAAGCCAAAATGGAATAGCCCAAATTACAGGAGGACTCAGGCATGAACGTGTCTTTGACACCGGAGTTAGAGCAGTATGTCCAAGAGAAAGTCTCAAGCGGACTATATTATTCTGCCAGCGAGGTGATCCGTGAAGGGTTGCGCCTGTTGAAAGAACGGGAACAATTCCAGCAAACTCGCTTGCAGGAATTGCGACAGGAGATTCAGCTAGGGCTAGACAGCGGTGAGGCAACTCCCTTGGATATGCCAGCAATCAAGGCAAAAGCGCGGCAGCGTCGGCGGAGGAAACCGCAGTAATGGCCACGATCGTTAAACGCCCACGCGCTGAACTGGATTTGCTAGATATTTGGGACTACATCGCTGATGATAGTTTAGATCGGGCTGACGAGTTTTTAGATCGCGTTGAAGGAAAACTGCAAACCTTGGCACGTAATCCAGGATTGGGCAGAAGGCGTAAGGAACCCCACGCTTAAAAGCGGGGGCTTTTAGAAACTCCGACTCGATCGCCAGCGGTGCAAGAAGAAAGCCCGAACCTTACCAGAGACAGGATTAGACCTACGTTTTTTGAGTCATGATACCGGCGAATGCGTCGCTAGTTTTCCGCTCTATCACTGAATGTTAAACAGGTTTAACGGGGTTAAGCCAGTGCCTTCAGTCTAAAAAGCTCTTAAAACATTCTCGAAGCGAACTTTACCCAGCAATGGAGGACTTCATGTCTAATTTCGTTTTTGTACTTGATAGCCACAAGCGACCGCTCAATCCAGTCCGCCCAGGAATGGCTCGTAAATTGCTAACCGCTGGCAAAGCTGCTGTTTTCAAAAGGTATCCATTTACGATAATTCTCAAGGTAGAGGTAACAGCATCCCAACAACCAATCACTCTTAAAATAGATCCTGGGTCTAAAACTACAGGAATCGCATTACTGCAAGGAGAAAGCGTAATTTTTGGCGCAGAACTAACTCACAGAGGTCAATCCATCAAAGCTAGCCTTGAGTCTCGCCGTTCACTGCGTAGAGTCCGGAGAAACCGCCATACTCGCTATCGGAAAGCTAGATTTTTAAACAGGACTCGTCCTAAAGGATGGTTAGCCCCAAGCTTGCAGCATCGTGTCGAAACAACCCTAACCTGGGTAACTAGATTGATAAAAGTTGCTCCCATTTCTTCTATTGTTCAAGAACTTGTGCGGTTCGACTTACAACAACTTGAGAACCCAGAAATTAGTGGACTGGAGTACCAACAAGGCGTTTTATGTGGCTATGAAATTCGCGAATATTTGTTGAACAAATGGGACAGAAAGTGCGCGTATTGTGGAGTTGCTGATACACCTCTACAAGTCGAACACATTCATCCCAAAGCCAAAGGTGGATCTAATCGTATTTCTAATCTTTGCCTTGCTTGCGATGCTTGCAACAAAAAGAAAGGTACTCAAGACGTTGAGCAATTCCTATCTAAAAAGCCAGAGATTTTGAAGCGGATTCTATCTCAAGCAAAACGTCCATTAAAAGACGCAGCAGCAGTCAATTCGACTCGCTGGGCATTATTTAACCGACTTAGCATGACTGGTTTACCAGTTTCTACGGGCAGTGGTGGCTTGACAAAATTCAATCGCACTCGATTAAACCTACCTAAATCTCATTGGTTAGATGCTGCAAGTGCCGGCAAAGTCGAAGAATTAAAGGTGCTGATTTGTCAACCGCTGCTAATCAAGGCAGCAGGACACGGTACTCGACAAATGTGTGGCACAAATAAGTTTGGCTTCCCAATTCGTCACAAGTCGAGAAGGCAAATTCATTTCTGTTTTCAGACTGGCGATATCGTTGGCGCGACAGTCACCGCAGGCAAAAAAGTCGGCTATTATGTGGGACGAGTTCTTTGCCGTGCATCTGGCTCGTTCGATCTTGCTACAACGAAGGAAAGAGTAGCAGGAATTAGTCATAAATATTGCAAGCCTATTCACAAAAAAGATGGCTATTCCTATGGATTTTGATTCAAGGCGACTGAAGTCGCAGCCGCTTTCCTCCCCATGTCTAAAGCCAGGGGCTTCTCGCTCGTTTTCTGGTGAGGAACTGTTAGCTGGGTTGCACAGCTTTCCGATTGGGAACTATGTGGTGTTCTACCGGGAAATTGAAAATGGAATAGATGTAATTCGTGTTCTGCATGGTTCACGGGACATAGAAGACATTTTCAGTCGCGGCTAACTCCTTGTAATGCAAGTGCGTATTCAAGGCGTACTGCCTGCCAATAGAGAGAGTTTAATTGTGGAAGTGTTGCATAAATTTGAGTCAGAGATTGAATCAGGGGCATTAATTTTATTAGATGAAACGCGCTCTCGGGTTAGAATTCGGTTTCTTACACCGCGATTACTGACAAATCAGAGAATAAGGGTGCGCGATCGCACTTTGTCACTTTCTTAAAAGACATTTTTCTCGACTTCGTAGAATAGCCCAGTGCTGAGAGCCGTTAGGTAACTTTCATAGAGCTGCCCCCTCCATGTGGAGGGGGTAATTTTTACTGAACAAAATCGCTCATAGGAATGAAGTTGCAGGAACTAGATGCGATTTAAATTGGAATTGTTCACCACATAAACTCATAAAAACCATGCATAATTCATCGATTGAACCTAATTCCGGCTATAACAACTCTGGTTACGAATCGACACCGGATTTGACTGTCGGTTACTCGTCATCTAAAGAAGTTCGTCAAGGTAATTTTGACAACGCTTACCAAGAAAATGTGTATGACTTGTCCAACCTAGCAGATACTCCTTGGACAGATTCAGCAGTCCGCCCGAATCCACAGCTTGAGCTGGAGCTTGATTAAAGAAAAAAGCGAAGATGGAGAAATGCAGTCCAGGACGCACTATCAACCTAAAAAAAACAGTTTCTCGTTCTCATCCTCAACCTAAAATGACGGAATTACATTCAAAAACCGGGTTTTTGGGTAATTCCTAAAATGGAGAGGGAGAGAGGAAGAGGGGGAGAAAGGGAGAGAGGGAGAGGGCGAGAGAGGGGGAGAGGGAGATTTAGCTGATGGCTAATTTCTGCAATACTGCTCTATTTTTCGTAATGTTTTAAAAACCATTTAAAGTTTTTCCAAACTAGAGAGAATAGAGCAGCTTTTTTTACCCGCATTTTAGTTAACATCAAGAGGATTTCCATGAACAGTCCCAAGCCGTTAAAAAAATCAAGCCAGATAGGCTCTGCCTTAATAGCTGCCAGTACACTCTGCCTAATTTTTGCTTTCATCTGCATTACTTTCTTCAGCTTTCCATCAATTGCTAGCGCTAGTTCCTTACCTACTAAAATTTGGGAAAAAGAACAATCTAGAGTTTTGCAGCCAGATTGGAGCCAGATTACCTTTAGTTCCCTGCCCGCCGTTGCTAGTTCTGGAAGTTCTGGCGGCCGAAGCTGGCAAGCCGGCACTTCTGTTGACAACATCTTGAAGCTGGGGGACATTAACGATGTAAAACCTGAAATTCTTTCTTTGCAAGCAATTGAACAATTGGCATTAGGGGATATCAATTTAGAGAATATCAGCTTGTCAGCATTTCCCTTAGCTGGTAAGCAAACTGTCGGTCACTTAGCTGAAATTGTTCCGAATCTTAGCCAATTTCAATTGAGCGATGTTCCTCCAATTGCTTCTTTATCTTCTCAAATAGCCGGAGTGAACTCTAACATCAACCAATTACCAATTGGTCAAGCTGTAAAACAAGTACCGCAACTAGCGCAGGCAAAACTTAACCAAATTGACCTATCTGAGTTTGCGCTCGCCCAAATCCCTAACCTTAATAGCGTAAATTTAGAACAGTTCTCTGGCTGGTCAGAGGAACTCATCAGCAATATTCCGCTGCTGAGTCAAGTCCCGCTTTCTACTTTTCCGGTTCCTATTGCGTCTATTGGCAGCACAATCATGCGAATTGACATGATTTACAGTCGGTACGAAAGCAAACGCAATAACACAATTTCCGGTTCTGATGTAGAAGGATTTGCGGTAGCCTGCGAGAAAGATTGCGCTTATATCGGGTGCATCTCAGTTTGGCAAATACATCAAATTGAAAGTTGACCGTTGAGATAAGCACAGCGAAGAGCAAGGATAGA
>NZ_JAUBOZ010000170.1:0-9927 GCF_036700475.1 Microcoleus sp. T2B6
CATGCCCCATGCCCCATGCCCCATGCCCCATGCCCCATGCCCCATGCCCTATTCCCTATATCTCTATTCCTTCCAGAGTCATAATGACTGCATTCTTCATCAACATATCGCACCTTTCTGCATAAAAAGCTGCTGCCTTATCATACTTGTTGACTTGCAAAACGCGCAGAAACATTTGCCTTGCTTGCGCGAATTGCTGCTGGTAGTGAAAAAAAATTCCCTGTTCAAAATAAGTTTGAGTTTGTGCTTTTAGTTCGATCATTGTCGCCGAGTCGCCATCGTAAATTTCAAATACAGCAACAGGTGTTTGTTTTCCTTTTACTTGAACGCGATCGAGAAACCTGCACTTGTAATGTTGAGGATCGTCTATCCGGCAAAGGGTTTGGACGCTAGCTACAATACTAACTCCATAAAGCTTTGTCAATCCTTCCACGCGGGAAGCTAAATTAACGGCATCAGAAATTACCGTACTTTCCATTCGTTCCGCTTCGCCAATCGTACCTAACATTAAAGTCCCCGTATGCAAGCCAATCCCTATCGAAATAGGTTGATAGCCACTGTTTTGCCTGTGTCTGTTATAAATTTTTACTTGCTGCTGCATCTCAATTGCTGCTTGCACAGCATCTTCAGCCCTGTTAGGAAACAAAGCCATAATCCCGTCACCAATGTATTTATCTATAAAACCGTTGTACTGGCGGATAACTGGGCCAACTCGGCTTAAGTAAGAGTTAAGAAATTCAAAGTTTTCTCGGGGAGACATACTTTCTGACAGACTTGTAAATGAGCGAATGTCGGCAAACATAATCGTCATTTCTGCTTGTACAGAGTCTCCTAGTCTGGCATCAACGATGCTTTCTCTTTTGAGAAATTTCAAAAATTCACGCGGTACAAAACGGGCTGATGCGGCTGCAATTTTTTCTAGTTCGCTTTTGCTGGATTCGATTTGATTGAGCGATCTAAATGCTCTCAGTGCGGTGACTACTGTGGTAAATAATTTTTTGTTAGTAAGTTCTGTTTTGGTTTTGTAATCATTGATATCGTAGCTGACAATTACTACATCTTCTGGTACTTGTCCGGGCTGTCCAGTTCGTAAAATAATTCGCACAATTTGATTATTTAAAATATCGCGGATGTATTTAACTACTTCCAAGCCTGCTTCTTCTGTTTCCATAACTACATCAAGTAAAATCAATGCTATGTCGTAGTTATTTTGGATTATTTCTTTAGCTTCTTTTCCTGAGTAAGCGCTAATAAATGTTATAGTTTTACCTTCAAACTTAAAATCGCTTAATGCTAATTTAGTAATATTATGAATTTCTATTTCATCATCGACAATTAGTATTTTCCAACTTTCTTCTAGCGGTTTTTCTTCCGCCTCGTCTTCCTCGGCAAATATTAATTCATCGTCGCCCGCTGGGATTAATTCGTCATCGCCTGCAGCCAACAGGTTTTTACTAGCTTCTGACATATATCGTTCTCCTATATAAAACTTATATCCATGTTGGCGGTCTAATAACTAACTGCTCATTTTAGCGGGAAATTCAATCATAAATCTTGTCCCTTTATTTAGTTGACTTGTGCAGCTAATTGTGCCTTTTAGTTTTTGAGTAACAAGGTTATAAATAATGTGCAGTCCCAATCCTGTGCCTCCCTGACCTCTTTTGGTCGTAAAAAATGGTTCAAAAATTTTACTGAGATTTTCTGGGTCAATTCCTTTGCCGTTATCGGCATATTCAAATATTAGCCGATCGCCCTCTAGTTTGAAATCAAAAGCCAGAACTCCTTCGTCTTCTCCATCGTAGGCGTGAATTAGGGAATTCAACACCAGATTTGTCACAATTTGACACACTACGCCGGGGTAACTGTCCACTACAATATTTTCATCACACTTAATCTGTATTTTGTGCTTAGTTCTTTTTAGTTTGGCTGTTAAGGATGTCAAAATTTCCTCTAGATAGTTTTTAACATTAAACGTGCGTTTTAACTCGCTAGACTGATCCACAGCTACTTCTTTAAAACTGTGAATCAAGTCGGCCGCCCGCGTGAGGTTAGATAAGATCATATTACTGCTTTGCATGGCGGTATCCAGGAACTTTTCTAACTCGGAACGTTTTATTTGGCCGTTACTGTAAACCTCAAAAAACTTTGTGGCTTTTTCAGCAAGCAGGGAGGCGGCGGTGATGCCGATGCCAATGGGAGTGTTGATTTCGTGGGCAACACCTGCAACCAACCCTCCGAGGGCAGCCATTTTTTCCGATTCTACCAGTTTATTTTGAGCCGATTTTAAGTCTGCTAAAGTTTGGGAGAGCTCGGAGGTACGCTGCTGTACTAAATTTTCGAGATTCTGATTGAATTGGTGCAAGTTGGCGTAAAGTTGGGCATTTTTGATGGAGATAGAAATTTGAGAAGACAGCAGTTTTAATATTTCTAACCGATCTTGTGTAAAAGCGCCTGTAGTCAGATTGTTTTCTAAATATAGAATGCCAGTGAGTTGGCCTTGATTAATTAACGGAGTGCAAAGAATTGATTTAGGTTGAACGGCCATTATATAGGGTGTGCGAGTAAATTGTCCTTCGCGGCTGGCATCGTTTAAAACTATACTTTCCTGGGTGCGGGCGACATAATTCACAACTGCAACTGCCAGCAAAGTTACTTCTTGATCGTCGGCTACAAAATCTATGGCAATTGATTGCATTACAGCAACGCGATCGACATCTACAGATCCTGATGCTTCAATCACCCATTGACCCTCTTTTTCTAGTATTAAAAACCCTCGTTGCCCCCCGGCATTTTCAATAACAATTTTCATCATTTTTGCCAGCAGTTTGTCTAGAACTATTTCGCCCGCTAAGGTTTGCGATGCTTTAACTGCGGTAGTCAAGTCTAGCACGCCTGCAGCGTCGTTCGTAGTGGAAGAAGCGCTGCTGGTAGATTTGTGAGTTTCAATATTAGTTGAAATCGAGGCGGAAGTTAGCAAGTGCGAGTATTTCGATTCTAAATGCGCTGCTTTGGCTGTTGCTCCCCAGCGCTGATAGCAATAACGCGCTTCTGTCAAGTAAGTTTTAGAATTTTTTTCTCTTCCTATGGATAGATAAAATGCTCCTGCCAATTCTGCTGCTAGTGCTTGTACTTGTATGTATCCGTTTTCTTCGGCTCCGTCAATTGCGCGATCGTAATATTCCATTGCTCTCTCAACATTGCCCAAAACACGCGCTTTTTCTGCCGTAAGTAAGTCGCATTTATGCTGAAGATTCATGGGCGCCGAAAGCGCTTTTTGTTGCAGTTTTTTTCTGTTACTGACAGCGTAAAAAATATGCTCTTCTTGTTCCTCCTCTGTTGCAGATGGATAGGCGGCTAGGCGGGCTAAAGAATCGTAAAACTGGTATTCAGAAACATTAATAAAGCCTGCAACTCCGTCTAAATATACTTCGGCTTGCGCTGCATTTTCTAGCGCTGTAGCGGTATCTCCAAATAAATAGGCTAGTATTAATTTTTGCAAATAAAAGTGCTGTAGTCCCACCCGATCGTTAGCTTTCAACAGCAGCGACAACAATTTTTCTTCGCTGTATGCTTCACCTAATACAAGGTGTGGACTTTCCAATTTTCCCATCAATTGCAAAATACTTTGCCGATATATTTGATTCCAAGTCAATACAGTTTCTTGCTTGAGTTGAAACAGCAAATGGTTGTAGCTTACCATTCTCCGTTCCAGTTGTGGCAATTCTTGACCGATGAAATACAAAGACTGACAAATATTTACGGCTGAATATCCGACAGATTCTAAATCCCCATTTTCTAGCGCGCTTTGATAGGCCTCCTCTAATAGCGGCAAAGAGTCTTTAACGTGATGCTTGCCGTTCATCAAAATGAATGCTACTAAATTAAGCGTTTTGCTTTTGAATTCTAACGCATTTAATCTATCGCTCAAATTTAAAGCTAATTGACCAAAGCGATCGCCCGATTCAATATCTCTAACTATTCCTTTTAAAATTGCTCCGTAATTAGCATAACCGAAGGCAGAAAAAGTAGAGTTTCCGTAATTAATAGATAAATTAACTTGCTCGCACACAATCAGCGGCAGCAGCACAGGTTCAACTATAAATGTAGCTGAAAACATACTGGAAAGCACGCGCATAGTTGCTAATTTGTGCGGATTTGTCATAATGGGCAAGTTAATTAAATCTTCTATTTTTTTGTCGGTTAAATAAGCAGCAGTTTTAGCCAGTGCTTGCTGAATGTGGAGGGGAATCGGCGATTCGGGAAAGTTAATTCCTAACATTTTTAGTGCTTCCCGACCAATTTTTACCGATTCTTGGAGTTGTGTTTGCATCGCACAAGCTATGATTCTGATTTCAAACACTTTAATTTTGTCTAGTTCATTTTTTGCGTGTTGCAGGACAATTCTCGCCCATTTTTCCATTGCTTCAAAGTCGGTATTGAGGTAAGCAGCTTCTGCTGCTGACTCGTAGAGTGCCAGAGTCAAGTCGTAGTCAGTTTGCCAACTTTCGGGGGGAAGCAGTTCAATACCTGCGGTTAAATATTTGAGGGCAAGTTCGTAAGCTGCACTTGCTTTTGCTTTGCGACCTGCAATTAAATTTAATTGGGATAATTGAAATTTTTCTAATTGGTTGCGGATGATTTCTTTCGCTAAATTTAGTTGGTTTACGGTATCAAAAATATGCTCTTCTAATTGCTCTGGCGGTGAATTTTGCAGTAAAAAATTGCCTATTTTGAGATGGATTTTTTGTTTTTGATAATCGGATATTAAAGCATAAGCTGCTTGCTGCACTCGCTCATGCAAAAATTTGTAAGTGGCGCTCGAAACATCAGCCACTGGTAGGGAAAATTTATCGGTAAAGTCTCTAGATATTGTGTCTGTTACTTCTGTGCTTGCTGCTAGTGCGATCGGAATTTTGTAGGCGTTATTTACGAGCAAAATCAGACCGGACTGAAGTGCCTCTCCGAGGTCTGTTGCTGCGGAAGCGAGAGGTTTTCCGGCGATTGTCGAGATAGTTTCTAAATCAAATTTGTTCCCGATACAAGCGGCTAATTTAAGCAGTTCCTGGGTCTTTTTTGAAAGTTTCTGAATGTTATCTATCATTAATTCTACAACATTGTCAGTTATTCCCATTTCTTGTATTTGTTCAATATCCCACTGCCACTCGCCTGTAAGATGGCATTTTTTCACAATTTGCTCTGAGATTGGTTGCGCTAAGCCCGACAGGTTAGGTTCAGCTAGCTCGACCAAATTATTCGAGGGTGAAAGTTTAAAATTAATTAAACCTTTTGAGTAAATAAATTTTATTAATTGAGTTAAAAAGAAGGGATTTCCCGCAGTTTTTCGCCAAAGCAATTCTGCTAAACTTAGGGATTTTTCTGGGGCGCAGTTCAAAGTATCGGCAACAAATTGGTTGACGCTGCTTATATCTAAAGGCGAAAGGGCGATCGCCCTCACAGTACCGCCTGCTTTTTTAATTGCTTCGGCGGTCAGCATTAGGGGATGATTTGCATCTACTTCCTGCTCTCTATAAGCTCCAATTATTAATAAATATTGAGTTCCCAGGTCAGTTGCTAGTAGTTCTATTAACTTGAGAGATGCTGAATCGACCCACTGCAAGTCGTCCAGGAAAATTACTAGGGGGTGTTCTTTTTGAGCAAAGACGCGAATGAAGTTTTGAAATACTAAATTAAAGCGATTTTGAGACTCATTTGCTCCTAAATCTGGGACGGGGGGCTGCGGCCCGACAATCAGTTCTACTTCGGGAATAGCTTCAATAATTACTTGGCAGTTGCCGCCGAGTGCTTTTAAAATTTTTTCTTTCCAAACATGGATTTCTGCGGCATTTTCTGTGAATATTTGTCGCAACAAATCTTGAAAAGCTTGGAGCAAAAAAGCGTAGGGAATATCGCGCTTAAATTGCTCAAATTTGCTGTCAATAAAATACCCGTTTTCCCGCCGACTCGGCTTGTAAACTTCATATACTAACGACGATTTGCCCACACCTGCGGCACCAGAAATGAGCACGATTTCTGTATTGCCCCGCCTCATCCGCTGGAAGATACTGAGAAGCATATTAACTTCTACTTCTCGCCCGTAAAATTTTTGGGAAATTTGCAGGTGATTTGACTGATCTTGCTCGCCGAGGGTTATGTGGGAAATTTCGCCTGTAGTTTGCAGTTGAACGAGACAATTTTCCAAGTCGTACAAAAGTCCGAAAGCACTTTGATACCTGTCTTCGGCTGTTTTTGCTAAGAGTTTTATGACGATATCGGAAACGACTTGAGGAATCTCCTTGGTTCCTAATTGATTGATTCTGCCTTCGATGCTTCTGCTTTGTACTTTTTGCTTTCTGTTTTCCCAAGGAGAAACTGGCGTTTTGGCAATATGGCAGTGTACTAATTCCATAGGATCGATCGCCTGAAAAGGCAATTCGCCACAAAGCATCTCATAAAAGGTGACGCCTAAAGAATAAAAATCGGTGCGGTAGTCGATCGCCCGATTCATGCGTCCCGTTTGTTCAGGAGACATATAGGCAAGAGTGCCTTCGAGTAAATGGGGATGGCTGGGGGCGGGGTTTTCGCCCGGTAGCAGGGAGGCGATCGCAAAATCAGCAATCTTGACATCTCCAGTCTCGATATTGACAATAATATTGCTGGGTTTAATATCCTTATGGATAATGTGGTGTTCGTGGAGTTGCCCAATAGTTTCTGCTAGTTTGATGCCAATATGCAGAAATTGTTGTAACTCTAGCTGGTTGTTGCTGAGAAAGTCTTTTAGGGAAATACCACCAAAATCTTCTAAAACTAAAACCGGAAAGTGATTGTAGGTTTCAATTTTGTAAAGCTTGACTATTCCGGGTAAATTCAAATTTTTAAGAATTTCGGATTCGTGCAGCAGTTGGGAGATTTGCGCTGGGTTAGGGTATGGCGGCGTGAGAGTTTTGAGGATAACGGGTTTTTGTTCCTCAAGCTGCATCCCTCGATAAATAACTGTGTGAGGGTTTGTATAAAGTTCTCCGTCAATGCGGTATCCCGGAATAGAAATCATGATTGTTGGGGGTAATTTCAAAGAGGCGGCTATACAATTTTAGATTTTAGATTTTAGATTTTAGATTGGGAATGATTGATGATATAACGGTTTGGATCGCGGGCTTAGAGTGGCATTCTTTTTGGTCACAAGTATTATTAAGTAAGTGAAAATACACATCGCCGGTCGAGTGCGGTTTTTACGGCAGTAAACTGGCTACTATTATATAGCTTAGCTAAATCCATCCCTAAAGAGTGCTCCTAGATACTTTTTTTGTCGCTTATTTAGTTATCTATATTTTAGTCTTCAAAAAATCCGAAGTCGCACTTTGCTATCCCGCCAGTGCCAAAATAAACGGGTGCGTGCACATCAACAGCTAAAATCTAAAAAAATCATGCAGAATATAACTGCCTCAAATCCAGCTAATGCGACCGATCGCGCTTTGGGCACCGCAGACATTCAATTGCTGGTAGTGGATATAGACGGCACGATCGCAGGTTTGTCAAATGACATCCGAGAACCAGTCAAGCAAGCAATTTTGGCTGCCGAGTCGCGGGGAGTGAAAGTGGCCGTCGCTACGGGCAGGATGTACCGCTCAGCTTTGCGTTTTCACCGCGACATCGGCTCAACATTGCCACTGATTTGCTACCAGGGCGCATGGATTCAAGATCACGCTACTCAAAAACGGCTGCGACACTTGCCACTGTCGAAACAAACTGCTCTGCAACTGTTAGATTATTTTGAAGAACCGCATTTGCGATCGCTGCTTTCGATCCATTTCTACATTGAGGACCAACTTTACGTACCGGAAATTACCGCAGCTACCCGAATTTATGCCGAAAGATCGGGCATTGAACCAAATGTGATTAAAGATTTGCGGCGAGATATTCCGGGGGAACCGACGAAAGTTTTGGCATTGTGCGAGAATCCGGGGGTACTCGACGGCTTGCTCAGCAGTATGCGGCAGCGCTACACGCCTGCGGAGCTTTATTTGACTCAATCGGTTGCTACTTTTTTTGAAGCTACGCATCCTTCGGCGAATAAGGGAGATGCGGTGCAGTATTTAGCGGAGGAACTTTTGGGTTTGCAGGCGGCGAACGTGATGGCGATCGGCGACAATTTTAATGATGTGGAAATGATTGCCTACGCGGGCGTGGGCGTGGCAATGGGCAATGCTCCTGATGGCGTGAAGGCTGCTGCTGATTGGGTGGCGCCGGATGTGGAGGAAGATGGGGTGGCGGCTGCGATCGAACAATTTGTTTTGGGCGATCGTTGATATTTGCAGCACAAATACCGCAGGGGCGGGTTTAGCGACATTTGGAAAAAATGTATATTAACCCGCCCCGACCCAGCGACAATTTATTCTTATACAACTCTCTAGTTTTGAGTTCTATGCAATCAAATTTTGATGCTCAAAAACCATCCACACTTTCGGATTTTTCGATATCAAATGGAGTCAATTACTTTTTTTGCAAAATCAGAATATTTATTTAACGAACCGCGAAGACGCTAAGAACGCGTTCGGCGAAGCCGTTCCCGTTCCCCGCAGGGGTTCCCGAAGGGTAGGGTAGGAAGAAATGAAGAAAGCGGGGCGGGCTTACAGATATGGGGGATGTGAATTATAGATAATTTAAAACTCTTAAAAACGGGTTTCAACAGAAAAAGCACCGACGACTGGCCGTGTTTCGTCTCGGTGCTTCTTCTGGTTCGCTCCTCACACGTCCATCAATATAGCTGACTCAGTAAATTGTGTCAATACTTTTTCCAAAAATTGTTTTTTGAGTCGGCTGCTGCGGGGGTGTCGGTGCGGAGAAGCGAGGCAAAACTTTTGCACTGCAAGGGTTTGACTCGATCGCTCAATGGTTGCCTCGCTCAGAAAAATTGTACTTCAATTCCAGCAGCCAGTCCAAAATCAGAGCGTTGACTTCACTGGGCCGCTCGTCGTGGGGACAGTGGCCTGTGTTGGGAATGGAAACAAATTTCACTGGTTTATCGTTGGCGGCCAATTGTTGATAAATCTGGCTGCCGGCGATGGGTGTCCAGGGGTCGTCTGCGCCCCAAAGTACCAATAACGGACGATCGACTTTGGGCAGCAATTCTGACGGTTGAGGGCCTGGAGGGGCTGTGAGAATCGAGGCAAACACTTGTTGAGCTCCGGGCTCGCAGGAGGGGGCGTGCAGGAGTTCTACGAGTTCGTCAGTGATGGCTTCGCGGTTCCCGTAGACTTGGCGCAGGGTGTTGCGGATGCGGTGTTTTTGGCGGATGTTGTTGAAGACAAAGGGGCCGATCAGGGGCGATCGAACTAATTTAGTAAAAGTCCCCATCACTACTCGCAGCGGGAAATTTAGTTCGTCGGGCCGGTGGTTGAGCCCGCCAGCACAGTTGATTAAGACACCGCCGGCTGATATTTCTGGATGGTTGGCGACTACCATCAAACTCAGCAAAGCGCCGATCGAATTCCCGACAAATACAGCCGGTTCCTGTACCAGATCCGCCCAGAAATCAGTCAGCAATTCTTCCCACAATTCCAGAGTGTAATCTAGGGCTGGTTTGGCGGAAGCACCGAATCCCAGCAAGTCCAGCGCAAATACACGATAGCCGCCGGCCGCGAGTACGGGGATATTTTGTCGCCAATGTCCGATCGAAGCCCCAAATCCGTGAATCAAGATCAGAGGGCGGCCGGTTCCTTGGACGGTATATTGGATTTTGTGACCTTTCCAAGTCCAAATTAGCTTTTCAAAACTGGTTGCAGATACTAATTGTTGTGCAGTCACGGCTATTATGTAAAGTTTCGTTAACTACTTTCATCATAGCAGTTGTCAGTTGTCAGTTGTCAGTTGTCAGTTGTCAGTTGTCAGTTGTCAGTTGTCAGTTGTCAGTTGTCAGTTGTCAGTTGTCAG
>NZ_JAUBOZ010000235.1:0-1675 GCF_036700475.1 Microcoleus sp. T2B6
GCTCTTTCTGCCCATTCTTGTGACTACTTTCCTATGCCTGACCTCATTCCCGAATTTCAGACCTGAATCCTTACGCTGGGCTTATATTACCGTTCGACCCGGACTATTAATGCTGCTAATTTTATTCGCACTCGACAACTTTGTTACAGGGCTGGTTGAAGTTTTACTCACTCCCTTGGTACTTTCTTTTGCTTCAGTTACCGTTCTCGGAACCATTCAATCTATCGGTGGCGCGGGGATGCTGTTGGGTAGTCTTGCTATGAGTATTTGGGGTGGGCCGAAACGTTTAATTCGTGGCATATTTGTTTTCGATATCCTTGCTCATCTGTGCATCCTAGCATTCGGTTTACGCACGAGTACCGAACTTTTTGCCTTAGCTAACTTCATCTTGTTTTTCAGTTTACCGCTCGTCAATGGCTGGTGCGATGCTATCTTGCTCCGAAAAGTGGCTCCCGATATTCAAGGCCGGGTCTTTGCTACAATCAACATGATTTGTTGGTCGTGTATTCCCGCCGCTTATGTTGTGGCTGGCCCTCTAGCCGAACGAATCTTTGAACCTCTCATGGCGACTGACGGGTTATTGGCAGGAAGCGTCGGACAAATTCTTGGCGTGGGGCCGGGTCGCGGTATTGGCTTGCTATTTATTACGATGGAAATTATAGCGATAGTGGTGACAGTTGCCGCTTACCGATATCCGCGCTTGTGGTTTGTAGAACGCGAATTGCCAGATGTTATTTAGTGCTTGGGGAAAGCTGTGGAGTTTCGTTGCTGTTTCCGGGGGGGCGATCGCTTCACCAATTCCTGTGGGTTATGGTGGCGATCGCCAGTTATGCGAGAGACGAGGATTAATGATGCCACGGCCCTTGCCGGTTGAAACGGCTGAGTCCCCACCGCTTCAATATCTGATACTCTCAAAAAACTATTTCATCACAACAAGATTGCGATCGCCCTCCTCAAACACTGCGATATGCTTAGCCCCTAAAGTGTCGGAAAAACCCACACCCCGCGTTTTTCCACACCACTTGCCTGTACATCCTTTCCCTCATCGCCACAGACAGCCAATAATGCTTCGGCTGCTGCGCCTGCATTTATTCGGATGTTGGTGCAGCGATCGCGCTGTATGACGGTCAGCCGAGGAACGGATTAATTTCGTCCAGTCCCGTCTTAAACCAAGCGACGGATGCTGTGTATTCTACGCCATCGTGAGCTGGACTACCACGTTAAGAAATCCCCGCCGAGCGATGCAGCAATGCAGTAAGTGCGGCAAACTTTCTGGTATCAGGTCGAGTTTACCAAGATGAAGATAGAACGGCACGGGCAGGCCAAAATACTCACGCAACAGGAAATCGAGCTTTTGTTCAACAAAGGTTTGCAAACCGCTCGCGATCGCACCCTCTTCGGAGTTTGTCTCTACACCGCCTGCCGCATTGCCGAAGCTTGTTCCCTGATGGTCAAGGATATCTACTATTAGGGGTGAAGTGAGCAGTCGTACAGAAACTTACGAATCGGCTGAAAGTTTTACTGGATAAGCATTCTAGGAATCACTCTTTTTGTCTCTCAAAAACTTGAAGAGTTGAAAATTAAACTGTACCAATTAAAGCATAGATTTTTTGGTACAGCTTTTTTGTACGGCACAGTAAGGATTTGAGGCTTTTAAATTTCAGACAGATCAATT
>NZ_JAUBOZ010000171.1:0-9852 GCF_036700475.1 Microcoleus sp. T2B6
ATTATACTGATGCTCGGCAAAAAAGTCATGGTGGGGTTCCCCAGTATTTATACTCATCGCAAAAGTGACACGCTCCCAATGACAGTAGTTGTAGTATTGCACGGTTTGGGAATGGCCAGCACTTATCCAGAAAGGGCGATCGTCCTCGATGTCGGCCAGATAGTCTATGATGGCAAATGCCACAACCTCTCCGACAAATTTAGCAAATTAACACCTCCCAAAGTAGAAGTGTGAACTCCTCTCTTTTGTTATCTTCCTTCGTGTCCTAGCGCTAACGCACCTCGAAGCGGTTCGTTGAAAAAAAAGCCCTTTCACTAATTAAAAAAAATCGCTGTACCTCAATCTAAAAATAAACGCAGATGACCGAAAAAAACTTGGGTACTTTCTCTAAAAACTATGGCTGGATCAAAAATCTGGGTATTGCAGTAGGTTTAATTGTACTTTACGGTTGGGCGCTGCGCGGACTAGAAATTGATGCAACAACCCTGGCCGGCAGTTGGCCTTACATGACTGATTTTATCTCGCGCTTGTGGCCACCGAATCTCGAAATTATGGATGTAGCAATTAAGGCTTTAATCGAGACAATCCAAATGTCGCTTTGGGGAACGACAATCGGGGCAATTATTTCCGTGCCAGTTGCTATTTGCAGCGCCCACAACATAGCACCAAGGTGGCTGCAATGGCTGGCCAATTTGGTACAAAATGCGGTGCGTTCTGTTCCTTCAATTGTGCTGGGGTTGCTGTTTGTATCGGCGACTGGTTTGGGCGCGCCGGCGGGTACTTTAGCCCTGGCAATTTATACTATCGGCTATCTTGCTAAATTTTATCAGGAGGCGATCGAATCAGTAGAAGCGCGATCGGTCGAATCTTTAAAAGTCGTAGGTGCATCTTGGCTGCAAGTTGCCCAATACGGCATTTTCCCGCAAGTATTGCCGCTAGCATTGGGTTATACGCTGTGGATGTTTGAGTATAACATCCGCGCGGCTTCGGTGTTGGGAGTCGTCGGCGCTGGCGGAATAGGCTTTGAATTGGTGAATTATATCAGATATTTTGAATACAACAAAGCAACAACAATGATGTTAGTGCTGTTAGTTGTAGTCACGGTGATAGATGTTATTAGCAGCAAATGGCGGCAGCGGCTAGAAACAAAATAAGGACAGGTTGAGAAACAAAATAATGGCACGGGAATGCCGTGTCCTTACCCAAAAAAGATCGCCCAATCGGATTTAACCACGGCCCGATTAATTGTAGGGAAACGGCACTGCCGTGTCCTTATTTCGCGTAACGGGTAAAATAAACCGGATTGGAGGGTGAAATTGCCCTCGCGAGTGCGATCGACTCCAACCATCGACAACCGCAAAAGAGGAAACGGCATTGCCGTTCCCCTACCCAAAAAATAGCAACTAAAGTGTTTAACCCCACATTCCGCACCCCAACTGGCACATACGCAAATTGAGGGGATAATAGTGAGTAAAAACACCCAAAAATCTCTGTAATGATCGCATCACTCAGTTAGGAATTCCTAAAAATTGACGTGAGGGCATGAATTAAATCTTCTTAACCCATAAAACATCAAAAATCCGACCATTAACAACTATTAAATTCCAGCATATATCGCCCGCATTATGACAATAATACATCACTGCTGAATCAAAAATTATTTAAATCTAAGTCAGTTTTACCAATCAATAATCGAGTTCATTTCACAACAAAAAATAATAAGACCGACAGGTGACTGGAAACAAATTTAAGATAGCTAACCGTTCGGATGTCAAATTAGAAACTTGCTGAATTCCTTGAATACACACGGCATGAATCGATTGAAAACTTTGGAATATCCAGCGCAAAGTAGGTCGATTGGTTCCTTTGCCCAACTGATTTTTTACGGTTTTATTAGTGAGTTGCAAGTTTTGCCGGAGTAACCTTTGACCTAAAGTATAAATCAACAAACACAAACCCATTACCAAAGTTAAAGCCTCGATTCTTTCCGGCGACTTGAGAAATACGCTATCCGTAAAAAATAGGGGATCTTTCAAAAACCCAAACCCTCTCTCTGCCGACTGCTGTTCCTTATATTTTACAATCATTTCATCAGGATTTAATTGTGAGGCATCCAGCACATTAGTAGCTAAGATAAATCTGCCACTAGCTTTGGTTGCTTTGGCTACCGCACGCTTCATCTAATTCTAGTTGTGCTTGAACTTTAAATATTAACTTGGAGCTAGAAATGTCAGAACTGGTCGAATTAGCCGCGGATTTTGCTGTCGCTTGTCTGCTACTAACTTGGGTTGAATTATAATATTTTAGTTTGGCAGATAAACGACTTGCTGCTGACAAGGCATCGGTGTCACAAGCAAATTCAATATTTGATAATTCTCGCAACTTTTTCTGACCTTCAACTTCAGCTTTCTTGAGGTTTTTTTCTAACTTGCGTCGGTCAGAATCACGCCGCAAACTGCTCTCTACTACTAACCATCTTTGTGCAATTCCACCATAATTACTTTTGTGTTCTGACCAACGATATCCTGTCACTGAACTTTCATGAAATTCTGATTCATTTAGTTGACATACCAATTGCTGCGCTTGTTTGAGGCTCAGTGGTACGCGAGTTAACCATCTTAAATTGATTAACATTTCTAAGTTGGGAGCCGTATATAATGCACTATCGGCTACCATTAAACTGTCGAAATTTAACTGTTTTTTAAAGTCTTGACAAATTGAGGCGAATATGGAATTATCTGATTCGTTGCCTGAAGCTACTCGCAAAAATAGTGGTACATCTCCATCTCCACTACAAATTAGGTCTAAAATAAACTGTTTTAAGTCGGGGCGATGGTCACTCTTTGTAGCCGTAGGTAATCTTAATTGGTACTGGGGATGTTTGATGTTCTATCGATGAATTATCCAACTGATTGCTATCCATTTCTGTGCTAGAAAAAGATACTGCTGGCAATTCTTGTTCATATTTGCCATGTAGATGAAATGAACTTGAGTCTAAGTGAGATGTGTCGGTTTTTATCTCGAATTTTTGAGCCGCTGACAGGGCAATTGTTGTGAATATTTCGGTAATTACGGCCATTTATAATTTATCTAATACTCTGCCTAAACGGTCATCATTCAGATGTGATGCTTGAATTCCTGACCCAAGTAAATGTTCTATTGCTTTCCCTTCAAAAAATTTAGAAAATAAATATAGTGGGGCGGAAACCATCCCTAATCCATTGATAATCATGGCTTTAACTACCAAGCCGGGGCTGACTATTTCACCTGGTTGTTCGCCTACTAATTCATTGATTTTTTCGACAATTCCTATTTCATCAACTAGACCGGCTATCAGGCCCAGATGATCTAGGTTTTCTACTTTCATCTGGGATGCTTTTTGCATGGGCGGCTTGATCCTGATTTGAGCGTTGATCGCGCTCGCCAGTTTACACTATTTTTGGTAATGATTGGCTATGGTTGCGATCGCAATTAACGCATTTTCCTCATGAATCATCTTACCGCTGGGCAATCAACTTGGTTTTGGGCCGATGCCTACGGCCAGCAACGCTTACGCATTTTTCACACAATCAGATTTAACTCATGCCCGAACCTGAATTTGCAAGAATGGACAACTGGGTGATGCTTAACGACCCAAGTCTTTGGGTATTTCTACTCACTATTCTCTCGACTTGCTCACTGTGACGTGCTCAATCCGTGTATGTGCCAGTTGGGGTGCGGAATGTGGGTAGGAACACGGCTTGCCGTGCCCCTAACCGTACCGATATCCCGATTAGGATTCTTGCCGTTTAGAACAAGAACAATTCAGAACTACCGGAAATTCCTAAATCGACATTATTGACAGTTGCAAACAAACTGTTACCGCCAACCGTAGAACCGTTGCTATCGTAATACAGTTTAGTAGACAAACCGTCGTAGAGAGCAATGAACGACGGCTGGGTTAAATTTGCTTCAAACACAGTTACATCAGACACTGTGCTGCTGTAAGCGTACAAACTCTGAGTCACAAATGCAGCTCCGGTTCCGATTTGAAAGCCAGTGTTGGAGATGCTAATTTGATCGTCAGCAATGCTGTAATCGGTAATTACATCCCCGCCGCCAGCAGTAGTTCCGAGGAACGTAAACTGATCCGCACCAGCACCACCGTTGAGAACATTGGTTCCCCCACCACCGATTAAAGTGTCATTCCCCTCGTCACCGTTGAGAGTATCGCTACCCGCGTTGCCAAAGAGACTGTCGTTACCAGCGCCACCGGAGATGCTGTCGTTACCTGCACCGCCGTTGAAACGATCAACACCCAATCCGCCGCTGAAGATGTCAGCAAACTCAGTACCCGTGACGTTGTTATCAGCCGCATCTCCGATAAACAAGACAGGAGTGGTGAAGTTGTAACCGCCAGCACCAGAACCGAAGTTGTTAAAGGCGACGGGGAAAGTGTTTCCAGCAGCAGTTAAATCGGCAACGCTACCTGAGTTGGTAGTAGTACCAGTAGGAGAAGAGGCGATCGTACCTGTAAATACAAAGTCCGCCGTTCCCAGATTGCTAGCAGCAGTACCCAGATTCGCAATGAAGGTAGAACCACCGGCTGCGGTACCGTTCGCGTCAAAATACAACTCAATATACAACTCAGTCCGGTTCGACGCATTATTCGTAAAGGCGAAGAAACCAGCAGTTGTAGAATTGCCCAGGGCTTTAGCTTGTGCAGCTTCCAAAGTGGCATAACTGCCGCCTGTGAAAATCACTAACTCTTTGCCAGTAATGTCCGGATTTGAACCGCTAACACCGTCAAAGTTAGTCGTAGTCAAATTACCGAAAGCGCTCGCGGTAAACTCGAATTTGTCAGTTCCCGACTTAAAGTCAGTAATCGCATCACCGTCGTTTTCGCCTGGTGCTTTGTAAACAAACAGATCCGCACCAGCACCGCCAGTGATCAGATCTACACCAGAACCGCCGCTGAAGATGTCAGCAAACTCAGTACCAGTGACCCAGTTAGCCTTCGCATCTCCGGTAAACAAGACAGGAGTAGTGAAGTTGTAACCGCCAGCACCTGAACCGAAATTGTTAAAGTCGCTTGGGTAAGTGTTCCCAGCCGCAGTTAAATCGACAATGCTGCCTGAGTTGGTAGTAGTACCAGTCACAGTAGTGCCATTGGCAGAAGAGGCGATCGTACCTGTAAATACAAAGTCCGCCGTTCCCAGATTGCTAGCAGCCGTACCCAAATTAATAATCCAGGTAGAACTAGAACCACCGGCTGTCGTACCGTCCGAGTCAAAATACAACTCTGTTTCGTTCGACGCATTCGTAAATGCGTAGAAAGCAGCAGTTGTAGAATTCCCCAGAACCTTAGCTTCTGCAGTAAATTCCTGAATGGTGGCATAAGTTCTGCCTGTGAAAATCACTAACTCTTTGCCAGTAATGTCCGGAGTTGAACCACTGGAGGCGTCAAAGTTAGTCGTCGTCAAATTGCCGAAAGCGCTCGCGGTAAACTCTAATTTGTCAGTTCCAGGGGTAAAGTCAGTAATCCTATCGCGGCTTTCGCCTTCTGCTTTGTAAACAAACAGATCCGCACCAGCACCGCCAGTGATCACATCTGCACCAGAACCGCCGCTGAAGATGTCAGCAAATTCAGTACCAGTGACACTGTTAGCCTTCGCATCTCCGGTAAACAAGACAGGAGTAGTGAAGTTGTAACCGCCAGCACCTGAACCGAAATTGTTAAAGTCGCTTGGGTAAGTGTTCCCAGCAGCAGTTAAATCCACAACGCTACCTGAGTTGGTAGTAGTACCAGTGGGAGAAGTACCAGTATCAGAAGAAGCGATCGTACCTGTAAATACAAAGTCCGCCGTTCCCAGATTGCTAGCAGCAGTACCCAGATTCGCAATCAAGGTAGAACCACCGGCTACAGTACCGTTCGAGTCAAAATACAACACCGTCTGGTTCCAGGCATTCGTAAAGGCGAAGAAACCAGCAGTTGTAGAATTGCCCAGGGCTTTAGCTTGTGCAGCTTCCAAAGAGGCATAACTGCCGCCTGTGAAAATCACTAACTCTTTGCCAGTAATGTCAGGATTTGAACCGCTTACAGCGTCAAAGTTAGTCGTCGTCAAATTACCGAAAGCGCTCGCGGTAAACTGGAATTTGTCACTTCCAGAGGTAAAGTCAGTAATCGCATCAGGGCCTTCGCCTGCTGCTTTGTAAACAAACAGATCCGCACCACTGCCACCGCTTATGACATCCAAACCGAGGCTGCCAGTGATGGTATCGTTGCCGTCGCCGCCCTTGAGGCTATCGTTATAATTGCTGCCGACAATCTTGTCATCGCCTGCTAAACCATCGTAATTAACAGGGGCCGGAGAAGTGGTGAAATCCGCATTGTCCGCACCAGCAGTACCGACAAGAATATTAAGTGGTGGGCCCGTGAAGACCGTGAAGACAATGTTAGTGACATCCAGGCGAATGCTCGCCGAGAAACTGGTGACAATTTCAAAGCGCGCCCCAACAGCAAATACCAGCACAGAACGGCCGGTCTCGGCATCTATGAACTGACAGAAAGTAGGCGCGTCTAGGTTGCCACCCAAAGCTATAAACCGGGCTTGCAAAGACGCGATGCTGGTAACAGTGATATCCGCGGTGAAGTCGAGCAAATTAGCGCTGCCGATCGACCCAACAGTAGAAGTAGCAGTAATCTCCAGTCGGGTCAAGCTAGAAACGCTGAGATTACCAAAATCTGCTGTAGAAAGCTCTAAAAGATCCTCAGCGACATTGAAGTCAGTAATTAAGTCAGCTTCTGCAACTGTTTGAATCTGTTGGCGGGAAGTGCGGTAAATATAGCGATCGTTTCCACCACCACCAATTAGAGTATTGGTTCCTTCGCCGCCTTCGATCGTGTCATTGCCCTCATTTCCGGTTAATACGTCATTCCCAGGACCGCCTACTACTGTGTCATCGCCGCCGCCAGCTTCGATATTGTCATCATCATCGCCGCCGTCGATATCGTCATCGCCATCGCCGGCTTTAACGTTGTCCTTGCCTTTGCCTGCTTTTATTTTGTTTTTGCCTTTGCCGACTTCGATCTCCTCATCGTCATCGCCACCGTCGATATCGTTATCGCCATCGCCTGCTTTAATTGTGTCCTTGCCTTTGCCGCCGATGATTTTGTCGTTGCCTTTGCCGAGTATAATAACATCGGCACCATCGCTGCCTTCGATGTCGTTATCCAGCGTCGCAGAACCGACAATAACTTGAGGTGCTGTAGTGCCAGCAAAAATAAAGACATTTTGCTCGACATTCAAGCTAAAACGCTGGTTGATGAGAGTTCTTCTGCCGTTGCTAACTTCAAAACCAATACTAAGCGCACCGACAAAACCTACTGCCGCTTTGAATTTTACCAAGCCTGCGTTAATGTCTGTTTGAGAGAAGGTAGAACCGACTTGTGCTGGGACTCCATTCAACAATAGTTGGCCGGTTGTAGGATCGGGCAGCTCGGTTAGCGTGTAGACTATGCCGCCAGGACCTTGCTCGTCATCGACAAAACTCAACAACTCAGAAGTAAGAGTTTGCTCGTCGCCGCTGGAACCAGCAGTCAAGGGCTGATTAGCTTCCACTCGCGCAGGGTTAAAAATCGGAGTTTGAGGTTGATTTGGAGTTGGAGTTTGAGGTTGAGTTGGAGTTGGAGTTTGAGGATTAACTCCCAAAAAGTCGCCAGCAGTGATAAGCGTTGCGTTGACATTCAACAATAGCGCCAGCGCGAAGTTATTGACCCGAATTTCGGTATTGACACCGATTTGTATAAAGGTCAAGCTGCTAAAGTTCAAGTCGCCAAACAGCAGAAACTTGTCGCTGCCGTCTTCGTAGTCAGTGATGACTGCACTTGCCCCAGAGGTACTGTTACTTATGACAAAAACGTCCTCTCCAGCACCGCCTATACAGGTATGGTTGCCAGTACCCCCCATCAGCGTATCGTTGCCGTCGCCACCCATCAGCGTATCTTCGCCATCGCCGCCGCCGACAACGCTGTCGTCGCCGTCGCCGCCGTCTGCCATGTCATTGCCGTCGCCAGTAACGAGGGTATCGTTGCCAGCACCGCCCATCAGCGTATCGTCGCCGTCGCCGCCCATCACGCTGTCGTCACCCTCGTCGCCTTCGCAGGTGTCGTTGCCGTCGCCGCCCATCACGCTGTCGTCGCCCTCGTCCCCTGCACAGGTGTCGCTGCCGCCACCGCCCATCACGGTATCGTCGCCGATGCCGCCGCTAACGCTGTCGTCGCCCTCGTCGCCTGCACAGGTGTCGCTGCCGCCACCGCCGAGCACGGTATCGTTGCCGGTGCCGCCGCTAACGCTGTCGTCACCGTCGTCGCCTTCACACTCGTCGTTGCCGTCGCCGCCCATCACGGTATCGTTACCGGTGCCGCCGCTAACGTTGTCGTTGCCGTCGTCGCCGCTGCAAAGGTCGCCGTCGGCACCGCCGCTAACGGTATCGTTATCTTTGCCGCCGTTAAGGGTATCGTTGCCGTTGCCGCCGTTAAGGGTATCGTTGCCTTTGTCGCCCCGCACGTTATCGTTGCCTTCGCCGCCTTCGCAATCGTCGTTGTCTTTGCCGCCGTAGATGGTATCGTTGCCGGCGCCGCCGTCAACCTTATCATCTCCTTCGTTGCCGTGGGCCCAGTCATCGCCGTCATCGCCTTCGCAGGTGTCGTTGCCGGTACCGCCCATCACGGTATCGTCGTCTTTACCGCCGTTAAGCTTGTCGTTGCCTTGGCCACCGTTAACCTTGTCCTTGCCCCGATCGCCCTTTATTTCATCGTCGCCATCGCCGCCCTCGCAATCGTCGTCATCTTTACCACCGTAGATTTTATTGTTTTTCTCACGGTTTCCTTTGATTTTGTCCTTGCCTTTCTTGCCGTATATCTCATCCTCATCGCCGGTGAGGAAAATTACGTCACCGCCATCATTACCGGAGGGAGTTCCGCGGTGATCGACAATTACGTCATCGCCATCATTACCGAAGAGAGTTCCGCGGCGATCGATGCCGCTGTCATCATCGTCATCTTTGTCGCCCGCACCTTCTTCTAGTACGCCCATAAATTCCGCAGTTTGGCTGTTATCAGCAGCACCTGTTTCGGGTGCACCGTTAGACTGATTCGGAAGTTTGGTCTTAACGCCATCGGGGTTTTCGGCGATCGCCTGCTTAATAAACTCCGCGAACTCCGCATCGGTAATTGTAGGGCTGTTCTTGTCTAAATCCCCGACAGGATTTTGTGTTTCATCAGGCTTGGCCAAAGGTGTTCCCGATACATTTTTTGACACGATTTGTTGATCCATTGTAGATATTTTCCCAAAACGATTGAGCTTCTTAGAATCAATTTATCACTGTAGTTTAGACTAACCAAAGATGAGAACGGTGGCAAAAGAAGAACTAGAGCCACCGCGCCAGGAGAGAATGAGGGTGAAAAATAAAACCTATCCACTCCTTAAATGAACAGTGAACGATTAAAGGACTTTCCTGGGAGCAGCATACGATTTATTAGTGAAAGCGAAAGATGCAACATTCGAGCTCATGGATGAGCGTGATGACCACTCCGAATGCGTCATGTTTAGCGGAATTTTCGCTCAATCCATTATTCAATCGTCAAACGCCTCGGCGTCTACGAAGCGTTACAAGACTGTAGACCAGACCGAAAAAAACTGATGCTGCTGTATCTGGAGCAATTACAGAAAGAAGCACCCCCAACGGAACACATATTAGTGGCAATCGACCACACTGCATGGGGGAGACCAGAGGGAGCGTGTCACTTTTGCGATGAGTATAAATACTGGGGAACCCCACCATGACTTTTTTGCCGAGCATCAGTATAAT
>NZ_JAUBOZ010000172.1:0-9502 GCF_036700475.1 Microcoleus sp. T2B6
AATGACTAATGACTAATGACTACTGACTAATGACTAATGACTAATGACTAATGACTAATGACTAATGACTACTGACTCTCTAAAATAATCTCAACTGCTTCACTCAAATTGTTAGCAATTAAATCCGGTTGGTGCATTTCTAGTTGGGTGCGATCGCGAATTCCGCACAAAACACCAATTACCTTGACACCGTGCGTTTTTGCTGATATAATATCCGCCTCCGTATCGCCAACCATCCAAGTGTCAGAAGCCGGCGGCAGTTCGGCGAGAGCTCTTGCCATCAACAGGGGCTTATCTTTGACATCCCCGGTTTTAACGTAATCGTTGGGGAGGCAATAGCGGCGGTTTTCTGGGAAAAATTGCCCTAAATTGCAGCGGTTGAAGGCTTCATCTAGTTCCCTAACGCGGCGCATGGTCATCACCGCTAAGTCTACTCCAGCGCGCTGCACCTTTTCGAGAGTTTCGACAGCGGTGGGAGCTGGTTGATCGTAAATCATGTAGGGTAGGGTGTGGACGGTTTGACGGCGTTTCTGGGCAAAATCGCGGGCTTGGGCAGCGTCTAATCCTGAGAGGATGGCGATTTCGGTTTCGGGAACCCGCGCGCGCTTCATGTCCCAAAACTCTGCCTTGGGGAGTTCGCGCACTGGTTGCCCCTCACGCTGAGTCTCGGCCAGACAATACTGGTAAACTCGGTAGTAGCGATCGGACACGTCCATGATCGGGCCGTCAAAGTCGGTAATAAGTCTCAGCATTTAGCAGAGTATTTTTAAGCTTTTATACAAATCCTTCGATACTATATCATTTAAAGGTAACACTTTCTTTACAAAAATTGACACAAATACCCTGGGGAGGTAAGGTCTATAGGAATGGTGCTAATTAAAGCAAACATTTGAATTAAACTGTGCTGTTCCTCAACTTGAGCGGTTGTCAGCCATATCGGGGAATTTAAAATTAAAATGTGCCGCACAAATAGTGTAAACAGCTACATATTGTTCATAAATCTCTACCTCAATCGAGGCTGATTTTGACTGCGCTTTCTCAAAAAAAGTGGGTTTAATTAATATTTAGCCCCATTTTTAAAACAAGCAAAAAAATGCTTGGATAATCCAAAGTGTACTGTTTGCATAAATTAGCTAGCGGTAACAGGTGATGACATCAGCCAGTATAAAAATTCCCATGATAAATAGCAGCCAAACAACAACTAATATCGTTTCCGGTTGCATCGGCATCCTAAAATCGAGTCAACAGTTAACACTCAACCATTCTGTTTTTCCACCCCTCCTTCTACAGTCAACAGTCAACAGTCAACAATCATTCCGGTGCAACCGGAATTGATGTAACTTTACCGGCTAACCTTTGAGAGAGATGCTCTACAATAACGAGATGCTTCCAACATTAACTGTAGAGAGCAGCCCCAGAAGTATTAATATTCTTCTTTATAAGCTGTTATCCTTACGCAGGATTGAATACCTCACAGTCGATCGGGAACTTAAGATTAAAGAAATATCTTTGAAAGTGCAAGATTTTGCCTACATTCATGAGGAAGTAGGCGAAGGAAAAGACGTGCGCGATAGTTTTCCTGAACTGATTGGAATGGAAGGAATTCTTGAAGATATTATTGAAGAACGACAGCAAGATTGTCAGTTAAAATCAATTAGCCGAGTCCTCAAAGATGGATATTATTTGTATCTAAATTTGTACATTTTTGGTTATAAGGGACAAGCCAATGCTGACAGATTGATTATTTTATGCGAAGATGTAACAGATAGCATTAGCTCTCAGCAAACCATCGTTCAGGCTGCCAAAAAAACAAGTATTAAAGGTGAGAACTTAGCTGCGGCTGGCGATTATATTGACAAAATTATTAATTCCCTAGGGGATGTTTTGTTCGTAACAGGAACATCGGGCCAAATCAAAAAAGTGAATCAAGCTGCACAGCAATTATTTGGATATACCGAATCGGAATTAATCGGCCAATCCATATCCATGATTACGGCTGAGGAGGAATTGTTACGCAAAGTCAGCCAGCTACCTCCTGCACTTAAAAGCGAATATTGGCCTCAAGTAAAAGTAGCTTGCCAAACGAAAATAGGTTTAAAGCTGATTGTTGCGTTTTCATGCTCTAGTTTCGAGACAAGCACAGGAAGCCCGGATGCAGATAGCGAGGTTATACAAGATTTTGTTTATATCGGCAAAGACATTACCAAGCAACAACGCATAAAAAAGTGTCAAGAAGCACAGTATGCTGTTACTCATATCCTATCAGAATCAAGTTCTCTAGATAATGCAACTCCGAGAATTTTGCAAGCTATTTGCCAAAGTTTTGGGTGGGATCTTGGCGAACTTTGGACGCCTGCAGAGGCGGAGGAAGAAACTAGATTGGGTGCGGAAATAAAATCTGAAAAAGAGTCACTTTGGTACCTGCCACTTTGCTGTCCGATCGAGGAAACTGCTGGTTTGCGACGGGTGGCAGTTTGGCAGGCAGCGGAGGAAGTTAGGGAGTTTGCCGAAAACAACGAGCAGATTACTTTGGCGGCGGGTGAGGGTTTGCCCGGAGCGGTTTCCAAGAGCGGTTCTACGCAGTGGATTACCGATCTTGTGGGCGATCGCAATTTCGTGCGATCGCACTTGGCAGAGGAAGCGGGACTGCGATCGGGATTCGGTTTCCCCATTCACGCTAGGGGCCAAGTTGTAGGAGTAATGACTTTTTTTTGCCGGGAAGAACTGCCGCCCGATCAAGATTTACTTCAGATAATAGCGGTGGTAAGTTCTCAATTAGGAGAATTTGTCAAGCGCAAATATGCGGAGCAAGAATTGTACGAAGCTGAAGCTTCAATCCGATTTTTGTATGAACAAGAAAAACGGCAAAGTGAAGAATTAGCTCGGCAAAATTTAGCTTTAGAACAAGCCAAATTAGAATTACAAGCAGCTAACATGGAATTGCAGCGGCTCGCTTCGGTGGATGGATTGACTCAAATTCCCAATCGCCGCTGTTTTGACAAAAAATTGGAGTTAGAATGGCAGTTGATGGAGCGAGAAAAAGAGTCGCTGTCTTTAATTTTGTGCGATATCGATTTTTTCAAACTTTACAACGATCATTACGGCCATCAAGGAGGCGACGAATGTTTAAAAAAAGTTGCCGAGATTTTAGCTAACAACGCTCAGCGGGCAGGAGATTTAGCCGCCCGCTACGGCGGCGAAGAATTTGCGGTAATTTTGCCGCGAACTGATGTGCAGGGAGCAATACGGGTAGCTGAAGCAATTCGCAGCGATTTGAAAGCGGCGACAATTTTTCATGCTGCTTCCAAGGTAAGTAAGTTTATAACTCTCAGTATGGGGATGGCTACTACTGTACCTGCTGCTGGTTTATCGATTGAGGGGTTAATTGGACAGGCCGATCGAGCGCTGTATCGAGCTAAACTAGAAGGGCGCGATCGTATAGTTTGCCTAGACTTGAAAATAGAATTTCAGGACGGGAAAGGAGTATTTTCTGATGATTGTGAGAGAAGCTAAAATCGCTGACGCACCTGCAATCGCACGGGTTAATCTAGATACTTGGCGGACAGCTTACCGGGAAATTGTACCAGCAGATTACCTCGCACAGTTATCCTATGAAAAGCGAGAAAGCAATTGGCAAGAAATCCTGGTAAACGCAGAAAAAAGTAAAAATTTTGTGTGCGTTGCTGAGAATGAATCGGGAGAAATTGTGGGTTTTGCTGCGGGTGGTTGCGAGCGCACTGGCAAATATCTATATCAAGGAGAATTATTTGCCATCTATATTTTGGAGGAATATCAGCGTCAAGGAATCGGACGGCAACTCGTGAGAACAGTTGCCACAAAATTGGCAAAATTAAGTTTGAACTCGATGCTAGTTTGGGTACTAGGAGACAATTCAGCCTATAGGTTTTATGAATTATTAGGAGGTGAAAAAGTAGATGAACAGCAGACAACTAGAGCAGGAGTTGCACTCAAAGAAATTGCCTACGGGTGGAAAGATATCGCCGTGCTGATTAACACGCGGATATGACCAAAAAAGTGGAAGCTTTATCAATCATCTATCAAACTTCCCCTCTTCATTTGTTCGCGTTCAATGGCCTCAAACAAAGCTCGAAAATTCCCCGCCCCAAAACCTCCAGCTTGCACCTTTTTGCCGTTAACTAAACTAACTCGGCGCTCAATAATCTCGAAAAAGAAAGTCGGTTCTGCAAAAATTGGCTGGGTAAAGATTTGCAGCAGCATCGCTGCGGGAGTATCTTCTTGCCAATCTGCCAAAACTTCAGAAGCTGCAATTGATTGCCAATCGGCGGGCAAATAGTTTTGCCGCTGCTGCAATTCGGAGTAGTATGTGGGAGGAACCGGCAGAAAAGGCAAACCGCACGATCGCAAATCGGCAACAACACCCACAATATTATTAGTTTGCAAAGCCATGTGCTGAATTCCCGGCCCCCGATTTGCGCTCAAAAACTCTTGAATTTGAGAATTAGCTGATGCCGGTTCATTAATCGGGAATTGCACCCCACCTTCAGCGTGCACCATAACTTGGCTCCGCAAAGCCGATTTCTCAGTCTGAATGTCAAAATTTTGCTGCGGTTGAAAACCTAATATTTTTTCATACCAACTAACAGCACTTGATAAATCCCCCGATTCAACATTTAACACTACGTGGTCAATCCGGGTAAACAACGGCAGCTTATCCGAAGCCGATAGCAGTGAATGGCTGCCAATTCGCTCCACAAGCGTGTGGCTTAAATCTCCCCAGCCCGCGATTTTTGCCCGCTTAAAATAGCCTCCTGCGTTTAGGTCTTCTTGAATCGGTTCCAGGATTTTAGCGCCTTCAGCAGCCGCTCTAACTACCGCTAATTCAATATTTCTTACCCGAAAACCCACATCGGCAATCCCTGAAGGATGAAACTTCAACCAACTAGCAGCGGGACTAGCGGGGGTCAGGGGCGAAGATAAAACAAAACATACATTGCCACTGCTGACAACTTCAGTGTGAGTGTGGCTGTTGGCATAACCTGCTATTGATTGAAAGCCTAACTGGCTCACAAACCAGTCGCGGGATATTTTAGCGTTTTCAACGTAAAATTGAATGCGATCGAACTCCATAATCAATAATTGAAAATGGAAACTGAAAAATGGAAAATCTGCTGAGTTTCAAGGGAAAACTGCAAGGGACGGACTGAGTAATGGATATTTTTCATACTTTTTATTGCGTACCCACATAATAATAACCTAAAGATTGAATACCCTAACTCTTCCTGAAGGCAGAAATAGGTCGGCAATTAAAAGAAACCCGGTGTCTGCGATAACTTGGATTTGGTCGCTAGGCCTTCGCCAATAGGACTAAGGCAAAAAAATGGATTGACACACTACTTATAGGGGTAAGGTGCGCCAGCCCGTGCACCTACATAATTAAGGGCTGTACAAGTTCTCAAACCTAAAAATATCATAATTTTTCTTGCCTTCAGCTTCCGCTGCCTTCGGCCTTCAAATCACTCCTCAATCGCTAAAAGAACAAATGACTTTCCGGCTGAATATTAATCTCCATCGGCACAGCTTGCGGGTCAGCCGAAAGAGCAAACATAATCGCATTTGCAGCAGTTTCGCTACTCAGCATTTTTGACCTGTCTACCTTCAAACTCACATTATCCCAAAACGGAGAATCCACCCCGCCAAAATAGAATAGCGTAAACTTAATGCCGTAGCGTCGCAGCTCATCTGCCATGCACTTGCTGAAACCAACTACCCCAAACTTTGAAGCGCAATAAGCGGTTCCCATCGCCATCGAATGCTTGCCCAAAATCCCGATGACATTGCAAATGTGACCGGATTTGCGCTCTTTCATCACATTCGCCGCTGCTTGAGACGTGTAAAAACTGCCTTTTAAGTTCAAGTCAAGCATTGCATCTAAATCAGCGGGTTCTAACTTGTTCCACTGCTTGAGAATTCCGGCACCGGCGGCGTTTATGAGGGCATCAATTTGTCCGAAATGTTCCACAGCTTTGTGCATCAGCGTCTCGACTTGCGGCAAATCGGTGATATCTGTGGGCACGCACAGTACCTCTGTTGCTGAAAGTTCGCTAGCTAAAGCGTCTAACTTACTGCTGTCTCTGGCGGCGAGCACTAGCCTCGCACCCGCCTCAGCGAGTTTGCGGGCCACCGCTGAACCGATGCCGCCAGTCGCACCCACCACAACTACAACTTTGTCCTGCATATCCCTTTACATTTCTTTACGTCCAGATTGTATAATAACTCAAGTTGCTAGTAATGGGGATGCTTATAGCAATCCTTGCAGGAGTGGTAAATTTTTTACCCCACCCCAACCCTCCCCGAACCCAAGGGGAGGGAGTAAGAAATTTACCAATGATTTAGGATTGCTATATATATTTTAATTTTTAATTAATTGAGGGAAACTTGCCAGCCTTTTTCGGCTTTTTTAAGCTTGAGAGAAGCGCAGGATTGCAAAAATTTAGTAAATTTCCTACCGAGATTAAAATCTTTAATTATTTGGGTAATTTGTTTGCCGTATTGTCGGTGAAATTCGCTACCTACATTGGAGAGAAATACAGAATTTTCAGGAGAGTTGTCGGTTAAGTCGCCAACGATTTTGACAAGAGCTCTTTCCAAGTCTTCCAGAGAATTAATATCTGTCAACTTCGCAGGTGCTGGCTGGTGGTTATTCAGATTTTCTTGGTTGAGTATTGGGGGTGGGGGCGACAGTTTTACTTCAAAAAGAGTGACATAAGTTTGAGAAGTTTCTGAGGGTTTGTGGAGGGCAAAATCTGTGGGATATTTGAGAAAGATATCCCTGGTTTTAGTACCAAGCAAATGATGGGCAACAACTTGATTGAGGACTAAACCGTAATTTTCCTTAAATAAAGCTGAAACAGTAGAAAGTTTTATCCACTGAGTTGAGGTGCGTTTTTGCTCTTTTTTGATTAATTCTTTTAGTTGAATAACTAATTGTTCTAGGGGTGTAATTTCCGGTATGGTTACGAGGGAATGGGTTTCCACTTGTCCGGTTTTGCTGTTTAAAACTATGATTTTATCTATTTGTTTGCGGACTTGAAATACGGTTAGTCCGTGGGCTTGCAGTGTGTTGCTGAGGTGAGTGAGGGCGCGATCGGACGAACAGACAAAAATCTCTTTGGCTGTGGGATAATGTACGAAAATCGATGCGCCGACTGTAGCCATTTTTAAGTCGGCGCTGTCTTTGCCGGGGGGGACGTGAATGAGTTGATAGCCGCGCTGGTGAAATTCGGCATCTTTTTTGCCCATGCTGCGCCAGTTGGCAAAGGCAACTTTGATTTGGATGGGATAGTGGCAAATTCCCTCTAGGAATTTTTCGGTTTCGATGGTGAGTTGCAAGTTTTCGACATCTAGCAGCAAGATAGCAATGCCGCTAGGAAGCGGGGCCGGTTGATTGGCTGTTGGAGTTGGAGGTTCTGACGAAACTGAGTTTTCTGATTTAGCTGGTGCTGTTTGAGATTGGGCTAGCTGCTGAATTTTGGCAGATAATTTGCTGAATTGAGGTGAATTAACGAATTCTGGAACCAGCAGAATTTGCAGGTATTTTTTCGCAGTCAGCAGCAGGGAATCTGTATCGCTGGCTACGCTGAAACTTTTTGTCAATTTTCCAATCAAAACTGACTGAAAATCAGGTTTGCCCCAGGGGGTTTTCCTGTATTTTTCAGCTATCCATTCGGGATGCTTTTCCTGAATGGTAATGAGGGTTTGAGCTATATAGCGACTGATGGCGCTGAATGCGAGAGATTCTTGAGTCGCCAGCAAGGGGGTTCGATCGGGCATGGCCCTCTACAATGCGGGATGCTGTTTCAATTTATCACACTTCTAGTTTCTCGCCGGGATTCGGACGATCGCCCGCCAAATTAAACCGGCGACAATTAATGCCAATCCTGTCAGCCAAATTTGCCTCTCCACCCAGAAAGCCAGAAACAGACAATTCCCCAAACCCACCCAAGCCAACCACTGCGGATAAAGCCTTTCGGCGGGGGAAAGTTGCAGCGCGGCGAGGTTGGTGATAGCGTAGTAAATCAAAACGCTAAAAGCGCTAAATGACCAAGTGGTTTTGACATCGCCGACGAGGATTAAAAGTGCGATCGTAACTTCGACAACCACCACAGCCACATAAGGAGTTGTCCCCGAAGGATTCAGCCGCGCCAAGACTCTCGGCATATCCAAGCGTCGCCCCATCGCCAGCCAGATGCGCGACAGCCCTAAAATTAAGTTCAGCAAGACTCCCAACATAGCGGTAATTGCGCCGACGGCTAGCAGTTGAGAAACTCCCGGAATTCGGAAACTGCGGGCGATGACTTCCAAAGGTGCAGTCGTGCCCCCTGTTTGTAAAGACAATTTATCGGCTCCCCCCGCGCCCGCGACAACTACTGCTACCCCGACGTAAAGCAGCATTGTCAGCACCAAAGTGAAAATTATGGCTTTGGGAATGGTTTGCCTCGGTTCCCGCACTTCCTCGCTCATTGTGGTGATGCGGGCGTAACCGCTATAAGCGACAAACATCAGGGCGGTAGCCTGGAAGATGGAGCCGATCGAGCTATTATTCTGTACGGTGGCGATTTCCCACCTTACCTCTGGCAAACCGACAGCAACAAACACCGCTAAGGATAGAAGTGTAACTGAGACTATGGCAGTATTGGCAATATTCGATCGCCTAATTCCCGTCAATACAATTAAAGTGATGGCGGCGAGGGCGACTAAAGCTGTTAGGATCAGGTAAGTGCGATCGGCTACACCAACTGCATTTAAAAAATACCCCGCAAAACCTAAAGCAGCAGTAGCAGCAGAAGCCGTTTTCGCCAACAGAAACATCCAGCCGGCAGTGAAACCCAGCCAAGGATTGAGATATTTGTAGCCATATTCATAAGTACCACCGCTAACAGGATGATTTGCCGCTAATTGAGCGCTGTTAAGGCCATTGCAAACAGCAACAAAAGCTGCAATACCTACAGCCAAAATCACTCCCGGCCCAGCAACTTCCGCAGCAATGCCGATACTCACAAATACTCCGGTACCGAGGATTGAACCCAGGCCCATGAGAGTTGCGCCAAAAACACCTAACTCTCGCTTCAGAAGTGGTGAAGACATAAATATAGCAGGCAAGATGCCTGCACAAAAATATTTGTCTGTTTGTTGTGGAACAGGCATCTTGCCTGTTCTGAAGATATAACTATAGCAGGCAACCTGCCAGCTCCACAAAAATATTTTTCTGTTTGTTGTGGAACAGGCATCTTGCCTGTCCTGAAGACATAACTATAGCAGGCAACCTGTCAGCTCCACAAAAATATTTTTCTGTTGTGGAACAGGCATCTTGCCTGTTCTGAAAACATAACTCTAGCAGGCAAGATGCCTGCTCCACAAAAATATTTTTCTGTTGTGGAACAGGCGGTAGTCCCCTGAAGGAAAGGATCGAGAGAATAAAACTGAATTCAAAGAAAAGTAGGCATTTAGAGTTGTAAACTAG
>NZ_JAUBOZ010000173.1:0-9353 GCF_036700475.1 Microcoleus sp. T2B6
ACACCGATTCCGACAGAAACGCCAACGCCAACTCCGACACCGATTCCGACAGAAACGCCAACGCCAACTCCGACACCGATTCCGACAGAAACGCCAACGCCAACTCCGACACCAACGCCAACTCTGACTGAAATTCCGACAGAAGATTGCCTTTGTAACTCTCTATCCCTCCCAAATCTCAACCAACCCAATCCTGTAGAAAAGGTAGTTGTGAATAGTACGATCGATCTACCCATCACAGGTACTGCTAGCAATGAGACATTCGACGGCAGCAGCAGCGAGGATTATTTCCAGGCAAAAGAAGGTAACGATAACCTGTTTGGCGGCGAAGGAAATGACTTTTTCAACGGTAACGAAGGCAACGAGTTTATCTCTGGTGCAACGGCAGATGACTTGCTTTTTGGTGGCAAGAATCAAGATATTATTCTTGGTAATGAAGGAAGAGATACATTATTGGGAAATCGAGGACAAGATTCGCTAAATGGTAGAGAAGATAGCGACTTCATTCACGGCAACGAAGACTCCGATTTCTTGGATGGGGGCAAAGGAAACGATTTCTTATTGGGAGGTAAGGATAGAGATTTAATTGTAGGCGGTGAAGAAAACGATACTCTGTTGGGAAATGTAGGTGACGATACTGCCTGTGGTGGCGGTGGCAACGATTACTTGCGGGGTGATGAAAATAACGACCTACTGGATGGCTGTGAAGGCAATGATACGATTTGGGGAGGAGAAGACAATGATACCATATTTGGGGGAGCCGGAGACGACTTTTTAAGCGGCGATTTGGGAGATGATTTTTTAATTGGAGGAAGTGGGAACGATCGTTTTCTGGTTTGGGCAGATTCAGGGATGGATATCATTCGAGATTTTGAACCCGGAAAAGATGCGATCGCCCTTACTAGAGGTTTGACTGCCTCTCAACTGTCAATTAGTCAAGCCAACAGCGATACCTTAATCCGCTTGACAGCAACAGGTAAAATTTTAGCTACTCTCAATAACGTATCTGTTACTCAAATCGATCTGACAGAATTGAACCCGCCTACATTTTTAAACCGGAGTTTTTTATGAGGAATGTTAGGGGCGATAGCCAAAGAATCAACAGACTTTTCTACACAAGTTTGACCTTAATTTCAGCTATCCTCTTAGGAGGCTTGGGAAAGCTTTCCGAGTCCAACAATAACACAGCTTTAGCGCAAGAAAACATCCCTGTTAGCGGTAGCGGTGACGCGCAACTCCAGCCGATTTTGCAATCGTTGACAGAATTCATGCGCCACCGCTGCGTCGGTGCGGCCGTACTCGGTGTTTCTGTTAAAGGTAAACCCGTTGGTGTTTGGGGTCTAGGGCGCATGAAAGGCAGACCTACTAATAACTGGAATCCGGCTTGTGGCGACGATACGCAGGCTCCTCTGGCTGCGATCGTACCCGCAGATACCCCCATGCGTATGGGCAGTATCAGCAAGCCTGTTACCTTTGCAATGGTGCGCTGGGCGCTTAAAGAGACGGCGCGCGATCGGGCCGGTTTAGAACTGACTGACGACCAAATTGAAGGGATGAAATTGTTCGACCCCCAGCATTATCCGCCGCTAATTCCGGGTTTGAACAAGCAATATCCAGTAGCGATTATCCCTGAAAACTTGCACGCCGTATTTTCGGGAAAAGTCAAATTTCCCGTTCCCGTGAAAGACAGCAAGTGTGCCAATCTCAACTCAGGATTTGCAGACAAACAGTGGCAAAACGTCACCCTCGGACATTTATTATCGCACCGATCGGGACTTCAGCGCAGCGCCCCCAGATATGCTGAAGATGTCACCGCAAATTTGCCTGTGCTTCGCAATCTAAAAACCCCAGCGAATTTCCAAGCACAAGAACAATTACTTGTCAATGAGTGGGGCAGCAAATCTGTCAGTTCAGCTAAAAATCAACTCGGCATTTCTCCTAGCGCAGGCTATTTTTTGCCGACTCCTACTTTAGCAGAAATTATGCAGGTTTTGGCTGGCCGATGCCTTCAGTATCCTCTCGGCCAATATCACTATTCCAATACCAGTCCGGCATTTCCTACGATTATTTTGGAGCAGCTTGTGGCTTCCGGCAGATATGCTGCTAAGATGGGTAAACCCGAAACTCATCAAGGTTCGGCTTTGGAGGTTTTCTTTAAAAAGGAGTTAGGAATTTCTACTGCGGCTGACCGGGGAATTTTTATGACCCAAGGAGTAGCAAATATGGTCGATCGCGAGCCAGAGAAACGCGCTTGGAACGGGAAGACTTACTATTGGCAGGGATGGGATGTGAAGCGGCCGCACTGCATCTGGAAGCGTAGCTTCTGCGATTTTTCTACCTGGCTAAATCCGAAGCCGGGGAGGATAAATTGGTCTTGGAATTTAAGCCAAGTTCCGTTTAGCAGCAGAAACACTGATTTGAGTCCCGGTACTGGTTCCCTAGCTGCAGAAGCTGAAGTTTTCCTCAAATTCATGTCAGAATATTGGGTAGCTGGTTATGAAAATAACCCGCGCATCGGAGAAAAGCGAAATAATCTTTGGAATCGATATACTGCCCACAACGGAGCGCTTGACGGTACTCATGCTTGGGGAATCCAGTTAGGGGGCAATAATAATCCGAAAGAGTGGAAATTGCCGCCGGTGGATGATAACGGTCGCATCCTTGATGATTTTGCTAATTTAAAGATGTATGCGGGCGTGTTGCCGGATGGAGTTGATATTTTTGTGGCTGTGAATCAAAGGGCGGATAAGAAATGTGTTAATGCTAAAGGTTACAATTGTGGGGATGCTTACGGACTTTTGGATAATTTTATTTTGTACGGTGTTTCTCAGGTGAATTGGAATCTGCTTGCACCTCGTGCAGTTGAAAAATAAAAGTTATAGCGCTGTGAGATGGGCTTTTTGTACTATACATTTTAACCGATAAAAAGGCTCTTGACGCCGATTATAAGTCAATACGGTTCAGTTAAGATCGATCCCCCCTAGCCAAGCCAAGGGCGGGCACGGGGAGTAGGGGTCGCACCGCCCCTACAAGGGGGGGACAAGAAGTTGCTCAAAGTCAACCCCTACTCCCCAACAATCAGGGGGATTTAGGGGGATCTCCGGGGAATTAACAGTGTTAACTGAACCGTATTGGATTATAAGTGGCTCCACCTAATTCAACCGAATTAGCGCAGTTGATAAGCTGTCGGGCATCTAACTTGTATTTTGGGGCGGGCAAGATACGCACAATAATTTCATCAAACGTGAGTATAAAATTTAGATGCGCCTTAGCTTACCAGTTTCAAAAAAATGCAATTATAGAAAATGTCCAAACCCGATAGTCATCAGTCATATAGAAATCCTTGCAGGAGTCGTAAATTTTTACCCCACCCCAACCCTCCCCGATGCCTTGGGGAGGGAGTAAGAAATTCACAAATGATTTAGGATTGCTAGAGCTAATGCTTGAATCTAAAATGTACTTCCAATTATCCAAATTTATGCAATAGTGATGTAAGAACTCGTTCCCCAAAGATTTATCCTGTTGGTGGCGCAAGGCGATTAAATTATTTTTAACGACTTAGGTGTTAAATCAATGCTTTTTGGGAATCTACTTTGAGGCAATTTTTGTTAAAGTCTCAGTGTCATTGTAGCATATTTTAGGGCGATGATATTAGTTTAATACCAATTTAATGTGAAGTTGCACATATCTCGATCCCCCTAAATCCCCCTGATTGTTGGGGAGTAGGGGTTGACTTTGATCGGAATCTTGTCCCCCCCTTAGTAGGGGCGGTGCCAAGAGTGCCCGCCCTCTTGGCTAGGGGGGATCGGATTCTACGAGGCCTCATAAAAAATTGGTATAAACTGATTAAAAATTAGGCTGCAAAAATCCGATGATCCACAAGAAGAACCGCAAAAAGTTACCCTTATTGGCAGCATTCTTAGTCTCGCCATTTATTTCTTGGTTCCTAAGTACGATCGCCCTATTTCTCAGTCTCTGGGTGATCGTACCAGCACCCACGATGTTCCTGTACCCTTTGGCGGTGGGAGCACCAGAAATCAGTCCTTGGTTGGTTGCTATCAATACGATCGCCCTTCTGCTGAACCTGCTCAGACGGCATCAAGGTAAAGTCTACATTATTTTACTGATTTGTAACCTGTTCGCCCTCATCCTGGGCCTGCTTCCCCTGATTCAGTTCCCAGCAGCCAATGCAGCCATAGCTACCCAAATGCAAGCTGTTTTAGGGGAAAACTATTTAGCAGCGATTCCTCAAGCCGATCGCGCGCAGCTACGCCCTCAAGCGTTTATCCTCGCAGATGCGTTCCGAGGAATTCCCATCAGAGAGGTTAGGATCGATCGGGCTATTGGATTTGCCAACCCTGACGGAGTTTCACTGCAACTAAACCTTTATCGGCCGATGCAAATTGGCAAATATCCGGCGATTATCACGCTCTACGGAGGAGCTTGGCAGAGAGGCAATCCCGATTCCAATGAGGAATTCAGCCGCTACATGGCCGCCCAAGGCTATTGTGTGGTTGCAATCGCTTACCGCCACGCTCCCAAGTATCGATTTCCTGCTCAGCTTGAGGACGTACAAGCCGCTCTTTCCTATATCAAAACTCATGCTGCTGATTGGGAAATCGATCTCGATCGAATTGCTCTGATGGGAAGGTCTGCAGGTGCCCATTTAGCAATGCTAACTGCTTATGATTCTAGTGTGCTTCCAGTTCGAGCAGTAGTGAACTATTACGGGCCAAATGACCTGATCCGGGGATACAATGACCCACCTTTTCCTGATGCCATAAATGTTCGAGCCGTCTTACGTGCCTTTTTGGGAGGAACGCCAGATGAACTCAATGAGCTTTACCGTCGGGCTTCTCCCATAAATTATATTAAACCCAATCTTCCCCCTTCTCTACTGGTTTATGCAGGTCGCGACCATATCGTTCAGCCCAAGTTTGGTCGATCGCTCTACCAACGATTGCGAGCCACGGGCGAGCGGGCTATTTTGCTCGAAATTCCTTGGGCTGAACACGCCTTTGATGCAGTTTTTAATGGGCCGAGCAATCAATTAGCTTTGTACTACACAGAACGCTTTTTGGCTCATACTCTGAAGTCTTCCGATTACCAACGAGTTAACTAAAAATTATCAACTTATTCATTTATGCTCAATAAACTGCGGCTATAACAGTTTAATAAGTTCCCAAATCTCGTAAAGATTTCTACGGCAAATTGTCGCACCAACTTTTAGAAGAGTTGCCAGACTTTATTTATTATATAGCGGTTCGATCGCGTGGTGAGGTATGCCCCATGCCCCATGCCCCATGCCCCATGCCCTATGCCCCATGCCCCATGCCCCATGCCCCATGCCCTGTTACACTGAAACCCTGGGGTTGTGTGCGATCGGTGCGATCGACCTTTCTAAAAAAAACATAAAATTCTGTAGCCTGCGATACATTTATTTTGTTAATGATTGTTTAAACTCTCCAAGTGTAGATTGTGTACTCTCCATAATTCTCCAAAACCCCTAAACGAGTGCGTTGTTTGCTGGACTGCGATTTATCGATCGTCGAACCGTTAAAAACCATAAGTAGTTTTGACCTGAATTCATCGGAATTGATTCGCACAAAATTTTTGAGCTGACCAGGGTGAATATTAGTTACTAAATTTGTGCAGTGCAGACATCTATAATGTTGACTCAAGTTTGTACAGGCTCTTGCCATCTATCTTCTTGCTAATAACCGAAATCCAACCGCATCTCACACAGGATTGTCACGCCCGGTGGACGGCGAAGTGATTGCGCCTCGCTCATCCAATCTTGTAGAGCCTGCCAAAAAAGGCATTCTCGCAAAAGTTAGCTTTGACAAAAAATGTTGGGTAAATCTCATATGTTGCACCATTCTCAATTAGCCTTTTATGAACAGGCTGGACGGGCTGTGAAGCGAGAAAATTGATCTCTTGTGGAACGGGCCGAAGAGCCCGTTCTTGAGAATGGTGCAAAATCTTGGGTAAATCCAACATATTCGTCAATCGTTAGACTTTTGCTAACATCTATTTTTTATCAACAACTCGTCCTGCAATCCCAATAAAAATAACCATGAGTGGAAACCAATCGCGCGTTCAAGCAATTTCTCAAATCGTCAACCGCAAACAGATGCCTGCCCAGCCTCCCAAGCGGCTAGAAGATTTGTGGGCAACAGACGTTTTTAGTCTGAGCAAAATGCAAGAAAGTCTGCCCAAAAGTATTTTCAAATCAGTAAAAAACACCGTTCAAACAGGCCAAAAACTCGATGATTCCGTAGCTGATGTAGTTGCAGCAGCAATGAAAGATTGGGCTATTTCCAAAGGAGCCCTCTACTACGCCCACGTATTTTACCCGCTAACCAACAGCACCGCCGAAAAGCACGATGCTTTCATCTCAGTGCAAGGCGATGGCTCCGTCATCTCAGAATTTGCAGGTAAAGTTCTAGTACAAGGCGAACCCGATGGCTCCTCATTCCCCAACGGCGGCATTCGCTCCACTGCCGCCGCTCGCGGATATACAGCCTGGGATGTCACCAGCCCTGCTTATGTCATGGAAACAGACAACGGCATGACATTGTGCATTCCCACTGTTTTCATCTCCTGGACAGGTGAAGCCTTAGACAAGAAAACGCCGCTTTTGCGTTCCATTGCCGCAATGAACAAAGCAGCAATCCGAGTGTTAAAGCTATTAGGAAATACCGAAGTTGCTCCCGTCAATTCCAGTTGCGGGCCCGAACAAGAATACTTCCTGGTAGATGCCAATTTCACCACCAGTCGCCCCGATTTACTGCTAGCAGGTCGCACCCTTTTTGGCAAACCTCCTGCGAAAGGTCAGCAATTTGACGACCACTATTTTGGAGCGATTCCAGAGCGCGTTCAAGTCTTCATGCAAGAAGTAGAAGAAAGAATGTACCGGCTGGGAATTCCTGCCAAAACCCGCCACAACGAAGTAGCTCCCGGTCAGTTTGAAATTGCACCAGTTTTTGAAGCTGCAAACGTCGCCAGCGACCATCAACAATTAACCATGACAATTCTCCGCAACACTGCGAAGAAACACGGTTTTATGTGTTTGCTGCACGAGAAGCCTTTCGCCGGCATTAACGGTTCTGGCAAACACGTCAACTGGTCGGTCGGGAATGCCACCCAAGGAAACTTATTAGACCCAGGCGATACACCGCACTCGAACATACAATTTCTAGTATTCTGCGGCGCTGTGATTCGCGGAGTTCACAAATACGGGCCGCTGTTGCGCGCCGTAGTTGCGACTGCCAGCAACGACCACCGATTGGGTGCAAATGAGGCTCCGCCAGCAATTATCTCTGTCTATTTGGGTTCGCAATTAGAAGATATCTTCGGGCAAATTAGCCGGGGAGAAATTAAGGACTCTCAATGTCGGGGAATTATGAACTTAGGTGTAGAAACACTGCCTACTTTCATGAAGGATGCTGGGGACAGAAACCGGACTTCGCCCTTTGCCTTTACTGGAAACCGATTTGAATTCCGTGCAGTAGGTTCCGGTCAGTCTGTTTCCGGGCCGCTGGTGGCGATGAATACAATCCTTGCAGATTCTTTGGACTGGATTGCTAACAAATTAGAAAGCGATTTGGCTAACGGAACTGAACTGAATGCTGCCATCCAAACTGTTTTGAAAGAAGTGATGGATGAGCACGGCGCGGTTATATTTGGCGGCAACGGCTATTCGGAAGAATGGCACAAAATGGCTGTTGAGGAACGGGGTTTAGCTAACTTGCGGACTACGGCAGATGCTTTGCCCGTATTGAAGGAAGGATACATTGAAGACTTGTTTGAAAAGACAGGTGTTCTGACTCCCGTTGAATTGGAAAGCCGTTACGATGTTTATGCAGAGCAGTATTTGCTGGCAATTGAAGTCGAAGCAAAACTGGTATCAAGCATGGCAAAAACCATTATTTACCCCGCAGCGGTGAGGTATTTAGCTGAACTTTCCGGCACGATTTCTAAATTGAAAGAGATTGGGATTGAACTGGAAAAGGAAAGTGCCGAAAAAGTAGCGGTGCTGGTTAAGTCCATGATGGATACTGCGAGCAAGTTGAGTGATGCTTTGAGCAAGCACGATTTTGCTTCGACAGAAGACCATATGCAATATGCTTCGCAAACAATTCGTCCTTTGATGGATGAGGTTCGCCAGTATGCGGATGCTCTGGAAGGTGAGGTGGCTGATGATTTGTGGCCACTGCCTACTTATCAAGAAATGCTGTTTGTTAAGTAATCGCGAATTCGGTTAATTGCAGGTTAGATTTGTAAGGACACGGCACTGCCGTGTCCTTACTTGTTTTTGAGGTTAAATGAGTGGTACGCTGAATCGGCCAGAGTCATTAAATGCCAGCTACAGTAAGAGTTGTGAAGATTGTTGAGATATCGTTCAATAATTTCATCGGCGTATAAAAACTAATATTGGTGCGAAAAGCTATTATGCGAATTCAATCTTTCTTGAAACAAATGGCTCTGGTGGCTCTAGCTCTATTTTTTGCGATCAGTTGCAGTCGATCGACTCCGAACGTAGACTCTTCCCCTGAAGCAAGCACCTCTAGCAGCTTTAAAGTGGCAATGGTCACCATAGGACCTAAAGATAATAACAGTTGGGCTCAATCCTGCTTTGAAGGATTGAATCTAATCAAAGATAAATTTAATGCTCAGGTAGACTTTACTGACAATATTGACGGTGAACATAGTGAAGCGGCCATTCGCAAATATGCCCAGTCCGGCTATGACCTGGTAATTGCCGCCAGTGGTGGCTATATCAAAGCTGCCGAAAAGGTCGCTAAAGAATTTCCTCGAACGAAATTTGCCTTGGTTACAACGTATCCAGGGAATAACACAAATTTGGGGGCTGTTGCCTTTCGATCGGGTGAGGTGGGGTATCTCACAGGCGCTTTGGCTGCCATGAAGAGCAAAAGCAATAAAGTTGGCTATATTGTGGGTGCACCTTATCCGGTTTACAAAGAAGAAGAAGCTTTGTTTAGGCGGGGAGTGAAGGCAACGAATTCCTCTGTTCAAGCCTCGACTGCTTTTCTCAACACTTGGAGTGATACGGACAAAGCCACCAAAGTCGCAACGGATATGGTTGCCTCTGGAGTAGATGTTTTGGCAATCAACGCGGATGAGGCAGGATTAGCCGCCCTAAAAGCCGTTACGCAAAAGCCAGGAGTCCTTGTGATTGGTTGGGGAAAGGATCAGTACGAACTGGCTCCCGGCAAAGTCCTAACTAGCGTTCTGGAGGACATTCCCAATCTGGTGCTAAGCTGTTCAGCATCTAAAACGCATATTGCATAGTATAATATGATGATATTTATAAAAAGTCAATGCCTACT